>NZ_JAAGPP010000054.1:0-51523 GCF_017104975.1 Burkholderia sp. Ac-20344 | reverse complement strand
CGCAACGCTGCCGACCGACGTGCAGCGCCGCTGCACGCTGGCCGGCGGCGACGACTACGAACTGTGCTTCACCGCGCCGGCGGCGGCCCGCGCGGCGGTCGAAGCGGCCGGCGTGACGGCCGGCGTGGCGGTCACGCGAATCGGTACAATACGCGCGTTGTCCGCCCCGTCGGCGCAGCCCGCGATCGCGTGGCGCGATGCCGCCGGCGCGCCCCTCGCCCTCACGTTGCACGGCTTCGACCACTTCCATGCAGACTGACCCGACGCCCGCGCACGACGCGGCCGAGCCCGGCGCCACACCTGGCGGCAACGCACCGCGGCGCGCGACCGCGCGCTTCATGCTGTCGCACCCGGCGCACCTCGTGTCGCTCGGCTTCGGCAGCGGGCTCGCGCCGATCATGCCCGGCACGTTCGGCTCGCTGTTCGGCTGGCTCACGTTCGTCGTGCTCAACCGCTACCTGACGGTGCCCGAATGGTGGGCGCTGATCGCGGTCGGCTTCGCGGCGGGCACGTGGCTCACCGGTTTCACCGCGAGGAAGATGGGCACGGCCGATCCGGGCGCCGTCGTCTGGGACGAGATCGTCGCGATCTGGCTCGTGATGCTGTTCGTCACGCCCGCGACCTTCGTCGGCCAGCTGTGGGCGTTCGTCGCGTTCCGCTTCTTCGACATGCTCAAGCCGCCGCCGATCCGCTATTTCGACCGCCGCCTGAAAGGCGGGCTCGGCATCATGGTCGACGACCTGGTCGCCGCGTTCATGACGCTGCTCGTGATCGCCCTGTGGCGCTCCGTCGTCGTCGGCTGACCGATTTCCCGACTCCCGTTTCCCGACGCGCATGCCAACCGATTCCGTCGTCCATCAGCTTGCGATCCGCGCAGGCAACAAGCTGCGTGACGAGCACC
This sequence comes from Burkholderia sp. Ac-20344, assembly GCF_017104975.1. Lineage (NCBI taxonomy): Bacteria > Pseudomonadati > Pseudomonadota > Betaproteobacteria > Burkholderiales > Burkholderiaceae > Burkholderia > Burkholderia sp. Ac-20344. The sequence continues at coordinate 50,622 of NZ_JAAGPP010000054.1, read as the reverse complement.
TGACGCTCGCCACCGCCGAATCCTGCACCGGCGGCATGATCGCCGCGGCGATCACCGACATCTCCGGCAGCAGCCAGTGGTTCGAGCGCGGCTTCGTCACGTACTCGAACCAGGCCAAGATCGAGATGATCGGCGTGCCGCCCGACCTGATCGACAAACACGGCGCCGTCAGCGAGCCCGTCGCGCGCGCGATGGCCGAAGGCGCGCTGCGCAACAGCCGCGCGCAGGTCGCATTGTCCGTCACCGGCATCGCGGGCCCCGCCGGCGGCAGCGAGAAGAAGCCGGTCGGCACCGTGTCGTTCGGCTGGAGCAACCGGCTGCATACCGACGTCGAGACGCGCGTGTTCAAGGGCGACCGCGAACAGATCCGCACGCAGGCGGCCGCGCATGCGCTGCGCGGGCTGCTGAAGCTGCTCGACGAGCACGAGGGCTGAGCGAGCCGGGGGCGCGCCGCGCCCCCGCTTGCCCGCTTACTGGATCGCGTCGGGCTTCACGACGATCCAGTTCTTGTCCGCCGTCACCGGCAGGCCGAGCGACTTCTGCTGCGCGGCCGATTCATCCGACCACGCGCGGATCTGCGTCATCTGCTTGTCCTTCTTGTTCACCCACACGCGCACGCCGCCGCGCGCGACGTCGGTCGCGTTCAGCAGCATGTAGCCGTCGGACGTCGGCGTGTCGCCCGCGACGAGCACCGGCTTCTTCCACTGGTCGATCCAGCCGACGATCGAGCCGAGCTTGCCTTCGTACCACGTCATCGGGTTCATCAGGAACGGCGTGATCACCAGGCCGCGGTTCGCGGCCTCGTCGTACTTGCCGGCCTTGATCTGCAGCCGGGACGTCGTCAGCGCGCCAGTCGCCGGGTTGCGAAGCAGCGTCGTCACGCCGATCACGTTCTGCGGCTTCACGTTGTAGCCGTACTTCGGGTCGGACAGCACGAGCCGCGCGAGCTCCTCGTGCGCGGCCGTCATCACGTAGACCTCGATCCCGTTCTCGCGCAGCGCGTTGTACAGCTCCTGCATCCCGCGGAAGAAGCGCGGCGGGTTCACCGTGCCGTCGACCACCTTGTCGCCCTGCCAGTAGCGGATCGGGATCGGCTTGCCGTCGGCGAGCATCGCGTCGACGTGGCGCTTCAGGTCGGCCAGCGACTGCCCGGCGAACGCCTGCGCGATCCACGGGTAGCAGACCAGGTCGTCGATCTCGCACAGCCGGTAGTAATAGCTCGTCAGCGATTCCTTGTAGCCGGCGGAATCCTTGAACGGGATCAGCTTCAGCGACGGGTCGAGCGTGTCGCGCGTCAGCACGCCGCGGTTCTCGAGGTACGGCAGCAGCGATTCCTCGAGGTCGTAGCGGTAGGTCGTGTTGTCGGCGTCGAACACCGCATAGTCGCCGCGGTGCGCATGCGCGGCGATCATCGCGTTCAGCGCCTTCGCGCTGTCGGCCGGCCAGTGCGAGAGATCCGCCGCATGGGCGAACGTCATGCACAGCGATGCGGCAAGCGCGCTCAGAATGCGTCGGGACAGCTTGGGCATGGCGTCACTCCCTTTCTTGACATTTTCGTTACGGATCGATGACAAGCGGCAGCATCGCGCGATTGGCGTGCGGGGAGGCGGTGCGGAAGCGACGGGAAGTTGTCCGCGTGCGCCAGTGCGGGCCGGGCGGGCGGAGGCGCGGGAACAATGGAAGGAAACGGCCCGGGCCCGCGCGTGCGAGCCGGCCGGAACCGGCGGTCCGGGCAGGCGCCGGCCCGGATCGCCGTTGCAACCGATCAGCGATGCGCGTTGATCGTGTCGCGGGTCTTCTGCGCGGCGAGCGCCGCGGCTTCGGCGAAATCCTCGCCCTTGCTCGCGTACAGGATCGCGCGCGACGAGTTGATCATCATGCCGGTGCCGTCGGCCGTGCGGCCCGCGTTGACGGTCGCCTGCACGTCGCCGCCCTGCGCGCCGATGCCGGGAATCAAGAGCGGCATGTCGCCGACGATCCCGCGCACGATCTCGATTTCCTTCGGGAACGTCGCACCGACCACGAGGCCGAGCTGGCCGTTCTTCGCGTTCCACTTGTTCGCCGCGAGGTCGGCGACGACCTGGTACAGCGGCCGGCCGTTCGTGTCGAGGAACTGCAAGTCGGAACCGCCCGGGTTCGACGTGCGGCACAGCACGATCACGCCCTTGCCTTCGTGCTCGAAGTACGGCTCGACCGAGTCGTAGCCCATGTACGGGTTCACCGTGACGGCGTCCGCGCGGTAGCGCTCGAACGCTTCGCGCGCGTACTGCTCGGCCGTGCTGCCGATGTCGCCGCGCTTCGCGTCGAGGATCACGGGCAGGCCCGGGTGCTGGAGGTGGATGTGCGCGATCAGCCGCTCGAGCTGATCTTCCGCGCGATGCGCGGCGAAGTAGGCGATCTGTGGCTTGAACGCGCTCGCGTATTGCGCGGTCGCGTCGACGATCTGCCGGCAGAATTCGAAGATCGCGTCGGGCTGGCCGTCGAACTGCACGGGAAAGCGCGACGGCTCGGGATCGAGGCCGACGCACAGCAGCGAGTGGGTGCGCTGCCACGCGGCGCGCAGCGATTCGATGAAAGTAAGCGGGGAAGACATGGCGGGTACTCGCGGCAAACCGTTGGTAGACCGCGTATTTTACCCGCGTCGCCGGCGCGCCTCGCGTGTCGCGGCATTGCCGCGCGCATCGGCGCGTTCGACGGTGAACGCGAAACGCCGCGTGAGCCGCTCGCCGGGCGCGAGCAGCGTCATCCCGTGCGCGGCCGCGCCGCCCGGCAGGTTCACCGCATTGATCGGATGATCGACCGGCTCGAAGCAGAAGAAGTCCTCGCCGGGCGGCGTATAGAGCACGTACGCGTCGGCGTCGGCCGCCACCGTCAGCGACAGCCCGCGACGCGGCCAGCTCACCGTCGCATGGCCACCCCAGCCGGTGAACGCATGGTTGACGAGCGCGGCCGGCAGCGGATACGCGACGCCGAACTGCCAGGCCGGCGGCACGCTCACGTGCCGCACCGGCAGGAAATCGGCGCCCGACAGCCACAGCCCGCCGGCCGCCGCGGCCAGCTCGGTCGCGGTATCGCGCACGACGAACGGATGCACGCCGAGCCCGAACGGCAGCCGCGCGCGCCCCGCGTTCTCGATCGTCAGCGCGATCGACAGCGTCGCGTCGTCGAGTTCGAACGACTGGATCGCGCGGAACGCATACGGCGCGCCGGCGGTGCGATCGAGCGACAGGTGCAGCGACGTGCCGGTTGCATCGTCCACCTGCCACGGCGCGAGCCAGCCGTCGCCGTGGATCGGCAGCGGCTCGTCGCGGCGGTTGCGCGGCACCGCGACGCGGCGCCCGTCGCACTCGAACCGCCCGTCGCCGATCCGGTTCGAGTAAGGCAGCAGCGGATAGCACGCGAGCTCGTTCGGGTCCGTCGCCGTCTCCGGGTGCTCGCAGCGGCGGAACACCGGCATCAGCGCACCGTTGTCGCCGCGCCAGTCGAAGCGTGCGATGCCGCCGCCGAGATGCGGCAGCACGTCGAGCCGCAGCGACGCGTTCGACAGCGTGACGGCCGCCGCATGCGCGGCGCCGACGCCCTGCGCGAAGGCAGCCGTCTGCGGGCCGGGGCTGACCGGCTGCGCGGCGGCGGCCAGCCGCGCGCGGCGCGACTGGCTGGTGGACGACGATGCGCGCGAGGACGTGGCGGTCATGGTGAACTCCTTTCCTTCGTCGAAGAAACGATGCGGGTCGTGCGAACGGTCAGGCCCAGCCGCCGTCGACGATCACGTCCTGCGCGGTGATCATCCGGCTGTCGTCGGCCGCGAGGAACAGCGCCATCCGCGCGAGATCGGCGGGCAGCAGTTCGGCATCGAGGCACTGTCCGGCCTTGATCGCCGCGCGGCCCGCGTCGTCGAGCCATAGCCGGCGCTGCTTGTCGGTCATCACCCAGCCGGGCACCAGCGAATTCACGCGGATGCCGAACGGGCCGAGGTCGCGTGCGAGACCGCGCGTCAGCCCCTGCACGGCCGCCTTCGCCATCACGTAGACGGGATAGCCGCCGTTCTTCAGCATCCAGCTGATCGAGCCGAGGTTGATGATCGCGCCGCCGCCCTGCTGCTTCATGTCGTCGATCACCGCCTGCGCGGCGAAGAACTGGTGACGCACGTTCACCGCGATGCCCGCGTCGAACGATTCGGGCGTCACGTCGCCGATCGCGTGGCGTGCGTCGTTCGCCGCGTTGTTCACGAGCACCGCGATCGCGCCGATGCGCGCGCGGATCGCGTCGATCGCATGGCGCAGCGCGCCGATGTCGGTCAGGTCGCACTGGAGGAACAGCGGCGCGTGACGCACGTTCGGCACGTGCGCGAGGCTTTCCGCCAGCGCGGTACCGGCCGCCGCGTCGAGGTCCACGAACGCGACGCGCGCGCCCTGCACGGCGAAGTGTTCGACGAACGCTGCGCCGATGCCGGTCGCGCCGCCTGTGATCAGCACCGCGCGATCCTCGAGGCTCGGGTAGCGTGCATAGCGCGCGTGGCTCGCGGTGTGCGGGCCGCGCGCGGAAGTGTCGATGGTCATGCGGTTCGTCTCCGTAAGAGCAGATCGGGTCAGTCGCGGACGCCGCGGTTCTTCAGCTGGTCGAGCAGCACGGCCGCAAGCAGGATCGCGCCGCGCACGAGATACTGGTAGAACGCGTCGATGTTCAGCAGGTTCATCACGTTCTCGACGGTGCCCATGATCAGCACGCCGATCACGACGCCGGAGATCGTCGCGCGACCGCCCATCAGCGACACGCCGCCGAGCACGCACGCGGAGATCACGTTCAGCTCGAAGCCCTGCGCGGCGTTCGGCTGACCCGACGTGATGCGCGATGCGAGGATCACGCCCGCGAGCGCCGTCACCGCGCCCTGGATCAGGAAGATGACCACGCGCGTGCGTTCGACGTTGATCCCCGCGAGCCGCGACGCCTCGGGGTTGCCGCCGATCGCGAGCGTGTTGCGGCCGTACACCGTCTGGTTCAGCAGCACGCCGAACGCGATGAAGCACAGCAGCGTGACCCAGATCGGCAGCGACACGCCGAACAGCGACAGCCCGCCGAGCGCGATGAAGGTATCCGACGACACGCCCACCGCCTGCCCCTTCGACACGATGAAGCCGAGCCCGCGCACGATCTCCATCGTCGCGAGCGTCGTGATCAGCGCGTTGATGCGCAGGTATGCGATCACCGCGCCGTTCACGAAGCCGATCGCGGCGCCGGCCGCGACCGCCGCGACGATCGCGACGAACGTGTTGTCGGTCGCGTTCAGCACCATCGCGCACAGCACGCCGGAGAACGCGACCGTCGAGCCGATCGACAGGTCGAAATCGCGCGACGCGAGACAGAACATCATCGTGCACGCGACCATGCCGATCTGCGAGATCGACAGCGCGAGGCCGAGCATGTTGTCGATCGAGAAGAAGTGATCGACGGTGAGCGACATCGTGATGAACATCACCGCGAAGATCGCGATCAGGCTGTATTCGGTCAGATGCTGCCACCACTTCTGGCGGTCGCTCTGCTGCGGAACCAGCGCGTCGGCCGTCGTCTTCACGGCGGCGCTGGCAAGGTTTTCGTTGACTTGCATGATGGTGTCTCCTGCTCCTGCATCGCGCGGCCCGCGCCGCGCGTGTTCGATTCGAATGTCGTGTGCCGCGTCAGGCCGCCGCGGCGGCGCTCGTCTGCGGCAGCGCGAGGCTCAGCACCGCGTGCTCGTTCGCCTGCTCCCGCGGCAGTTCGCCCGCGATCCGGCCTTCGCGCATCACGACGATGCGGTCGGACACGCCGAGCACTTCCGGCAGCTCCGACGACACCATCACGATCGCGCAGCCGCGCTCCGCGAGCCGGTAGATCACGTCGTAGATCTCGTGCTTCGCACCGACGTCGATCCCGCGCGTCGGCTCGTCGAGGATCACGACCTTCAGGTCGGGCTCCGCAAGCCAGCGCGACAGGATCGCCTTCTGCTGGTTGCCGCCCGACAGGAAGCGGATCTTCTGCCGCCGGTTCGGCGTCTTGATCTTGAGCCGCTGAATGAAGCGGTCGGCCGTTTCGTTTTCCGCCTTGCGGTTGATGAAGAGCCCCGCGCGCAGCGAATGGCGGCGGCAGCTGATGTTGATGTTCTCCGCGACCGACGCGATCGCGATGATCCCTTCTTCCTTGCGGTCCTCCGGGCACAGCACGATGCCGTGGCGGATCGCGTCGCCGGTGCGCTTCACGTCGATGCGCGCGCCGTCGAGCGTCAGCGCGCCCGCGCGCCGGTGATCCGCGCCGTACACGAGCCGCATCAGCTCGCTGCGGCCCGCGCCGACGAGCCCGAAGAAGCCGACGATCTCGCCCGCGCGCACCGAGAAGCTCGCGGGTTCGCGCAGCGCCGGGCCGTCGATGCCTTCGGCGGCGAACCGCACGTCGCCGAGCGCGCGCGGCGCGTAATGGTAGATATCCGAAATCTCGCGCCCGACCATCTCGGCGACGAGCCGCTCGCGCGGCACGTCGGCGAGCGATTCGTGCGATGCGATCTTGCGCCCGTCGCGGAAGATCGTGCAGGCATTGCACAGCCGGTAGATCTCGTCCATCCGGTGCGAGATGTAGATCAGCGCGCGGCCCTGCGCGCGCAGGTCGTCGACGAGCTTGAACAGCACCTCGGTCTCGCGATGCGACAGCGAGCTCGTCGGTTCGTCGAGCGCGATCACGCGCGCATTGCGCATCAGCGCCTTGCAGATCTCGACCATCTGCCGCTGTGCGATCGACAGCCGCCCAAGCTTCGCGTCGGGATCGAGATCGACGCCCATCGCAGCGAGCCGCTCGCGCACATAGCGCTTCGCCTCGCGCTTCCTCACCCAGCCGAACGCATTCGGCAGGCGGCCGAGCAGCAGGTTTTCCGCGACCGTCAGGTCGGGCACGTACTGCAGCTCCTGGTGAATCACCGCGATGCCGGCCGCGATCGACGCCGCCGCACTCGCGAACCGCACGGGCTGGCCGTCGACCAGCACGCTGCCCGCATCGGGCTGGTATTCGCCGCCGAGAATCTTCAGCAGCGTCGACTTGCCCGCGCCGTTCTCGCCCATCAGGCCATGCACCTCGCCCGCATGCACGTCGAACGAGATGCCGTCGAGTGCGCGCACGCCGGGAAATACCTTGCCGATATTGTCAAAACGCAGTGCCGCTGACACGTCGTCTCCCCACTTCCGATCGATCGACCGCCGGCCGCCGCATCGCCGCGGCAGCCGGCGGGCTGCTTACTTCGACGCGAGCCCCATCTCGTCGCGCACCTTCGACACGTTGTCGCGCGTCGCGAGCATGCCGGTCGTCAGCGTCAGTGCCGGCGGTGCCTTGCCCTGCGTGATCCACGCGTACATCAGGTCCGAGGTTTCTTCGCCGTGGCGCTTCGGGCTGATGATCACGGTGCCGTAGAAGCCCGTCGGCTGCGGCTTCTTGAACTCGTTCAGCGCCGAGTCGGAGCCGCCGATGCCGATGCCGATCATGTTGTCGGCCTTGAAGCCGCGCCCTTCGGCCGCGCGCACCGCGCCGAGCACGGCCTCGTCGTTCAGGCCGTACGCCACCCAGTGCTTGAACTGCGGGTTCTTCGTGAGCGCGATGTTCGCCGCGTTGAACGCGTTTTCCGTGTCGGTCTTCGCCTGCGGCGCCGCGATCACGTTCGCCTTCGGGAAGCCGGCGGCCACCAGCGCGTCGGTCGCGCCGCTCGTGCGGTCGTGCGCGGTCGGCAACTGCTCGTAGGTGATGTCGATCGCGCCGACGTCCTTCATGTCCCAGCCGCGCTTCTTGATCTCGGCCGCAATGCCGTCGCCGACCTGCTTGCCGATGTTGTACGCGGAGATCCCCATGTGCGGCACCGACTCGATCGGCTTGCCCGCGCCGTCGACGAGGCGGTCGTCGACCGTCATCATCTTCAGGTTGTGCGACTTCGCCTTCGCGACGATGCCCGGCCCGAGCTTCACGTCCGGCGTGCAGATGATGAAGCCCTGCGCCTTCTGCGCGGACAGGTTGTCGATCGCGCTCATCACCTTTTCACCAGACGGCGCACCGATCTTCACGAGCGTGAAACCCTTTTGCTTCGCCGCCATCTCGGCGAACTTCCACTCGTCCTGGAACCACGGCTCTTCCGGCTGCTTCACGAGGAAGCCGATCTTGACCGGATCGGCCGCGTGCACGACGGGGCTCCCGATCACCACCGCCGCCGCGGCGGCCAGCGTTACGAACGTTCTGCGTTTCATCTCCAGTGTCTCCTTGTCTTCATCGAACAGGATGCAGCCGCTTGTTGGTTTCGACGCAGCGTGCGCGCGGCCGTCGCACGTGCGGTCTTTCGAATCGTTGCGTCAGTCGTGATACAGCGCCGCGCGCCCGCCATCGACGGTGATGCACGCGGCATTGATGAACGGCGCCTCGTCGGACGCCAGGAACACGGCCGTCATCGCGACCTCCTCGGGCCGGCCGATCCGCTTCATCGGCTGCAGCGCGAGCGTTTCGGCGCGGGCGGCGGCCGGGTCGGGCTGCGCGTCCCACCAGTCGCGCGTGAGCTGCGTCTCGATGTAGCCCGGTGCGATCGCGTTCACGCGCACGTTGCGCGCCGCGTATTCGATGCCGAGCGCGCGCGTGAGGCCCAGCACGCCATGCTTCGCGACCGGGTACGGAAAGCAGCCCGGGATGATCCTGAACGCGTGCGTCGACGCGATGTTCACGATGCTGCCGCGACCGCGTTCGACCATCCCCTCCAGCGCCGCGCGGCAGCCGTGCCACACGCCGTCGAGGTCGACCGCGAAGCAGCGGCGCCAGTCGTCGTCGGTCATCGTCAGCGGATCGGCGAACACGTTGATGCCCGCGTTGTTCACGAGCACGTCGAGCGGGCCGAATGCCGCCTCGGTCTGCGCAAGCGCATCGCGCACCGCGTCCTGCCGCGCGACGTCCGCCCGCAGCGGCAGCACGCGCGCGCCGGCGATGTCGTGCGCAATCTCGGCAGCCGTGCGCTGCGCCTGCGGGAAGTCGAGATCGACGAGTGCGACGGCCGCGCCTTCGCGAACGAATGCGCGGGCGATCGCGGCGCCGATGCCACGGCCCGCGCCCGTCACCATCGCGACCTTGTCCGCGAGGCGGCCCATCATGCGGCTCCGCCGCGCGCGACGCGCAAGCCGGCCTGGAACGCGCGCGCATTCGCCGCGGTCGCGTCAGCCGACTGGCCGGGGCGGTACAGCGCCGAGCCGAGCCCGAAACCGTTCGCGCCGGCGTCGAGGAACGGCTGCATGTTGTCGGGCGAGACGCCGCCGACCGGGATCAGCGGCACCGCGCGGTCGATCACCGCGCGCCACGCCTTCACGACCGGCACGCCGAGCTGCTCGGCCGGGAACATCTTCAGCACGTCGGCGCCGTTCGCGAGCGCCGCGAACGCTTCGGTCGGCGTCGCGACGCCGGGCGCGCTCGCGAGGCCGAGTTCGCGCGCGCGACGAATCACTGCGCCGTCGCTGTGCGGCATCACGATCAGCGCGCCGCCCGCGTCCTGCACGCGGTCGACATACTCGGCGCGCAACACGGTGCCCGCACCGACGATCGCATCGTCGGGCAGCGCACGCCGCAGCGCCGCGATGCTGTCGAACGGATCCGGCGAGTTGAGCGGCACCTCGACGATCCGGAAACCGGCTTCGTACAGTGCATGGCCGTGGTCGGCCGCTTCGGCGGGCGTGATCCCGCGCATGATCGCGATCAGCGGGCACGCGTCGAACGCGCGCATCAGCGCGGCGTGAGGCGTGTACGGCGCGGGCAAGGTCAGGTCGGACGGCATCGAAGATTCCTCTGCAAGCAGTTCATTGATCGACGCAGACGGGCTCGCCGTCCGCGCGCACGAGCCCGGCGCGCGACGCGATCCGCCACAGGCCGCGCTCGGTCGCATGCGCGACGACGCGCGCGTGCGGATGGCCGAATTCCCGGAGCGCATCGGCGTAGCGCGCGCACAGGCCGTCGTCGCCGATCAGCAGCAGCGGCTGGTCCGCGAGCGCGATGCCGCGCTCCGCGAGCATCGCGTCGAGCGCGTTGAGCTCATGGCCGATCAGCAGGCCCGACAGGTAGTCGCCCTGCGCATCGGGTGCGAGCCGGTCGGTCAGGCCGAGCGTGCGCGTGCTGAAGATCGTCGCGAGCAGCCCCGTGCGCTGCGCACCGCGCGCCACCGAGACGCCGCGCAAGAACGCCGCGCGATCGGGCAACGCGCCGGCACGCATCGTGCGGCCGAGAATCGTGTGGTCGCGCAGCACCGCGAACAGCTCGCCCGTCATGAAGGTCTGGAAGCGCTCGATCAGCCCGTCCTTCACCCACGCCCATTTCGCATGGGTGCCCGGCAGGCCGATCAGTACCCCTGAACGATCGGCGCCAAGCATGGGATCGCTCGCGAGTGCACCGACTATCTGCGTTTCTTCGCCGCGCATCACGTCGGGCAATTCACCCGTGGCGATGACGCCGGGCACGATCGAGATCGTCGTGCCGCGCGACGTCGTCACCGTGATGAGGCCCGCGACGAGCGCGTCGGCGCCGGCCGGCACCGCGACGTACGGCGCCTCGCGCCAGCCCTGCGCGCTGCCGACCATCCCGGCGGCGAGCACCGGCAAGCCCGGCGTGCGGTCGAGCCAGTCGCCGCACGCTTCCTCGAACACCGCGTCGAACGCGCGTGCGCCGCCGCCCGGCACATGCATCACGCCCGCCGGGCGGCTGCGCGTGTCGATGAGCGCGCCGTGCGCGTCGTACAGATACGCGCGCAGCGACGTCGTGCCCCAGTCGAGCGCGATCAGCGACGGGGGGGCAGAGCTGGCATCCGGAACGGGCCGGGTCGAAGTCGTCATCGTTTGATCCTGCGGGTACCCTGCGGCGGGCTCCAGCCCAGTTCCGCGGAAATGGCTCGCGCTTCGCGCTGCACGAGCGGAATCAGTTCGTCCATCCGGTCGTGCGGCATGTACGGAATCGTGCTCGCGACCGACACGGCCGCGACGATCGCGCCCGACGCGTCGCGGATCGGCGCGGCCACGCAGCGGATCGACGCCTCGTTCTCCTCGAGATCGAACGTATAGCCGCCGGCGGCGTAATGTGCCATGCGCTGCAGGAACGCGCTCGTCTCGGGCCGGTTGTCCGGCTTGAAATTGACGCCGGCGAGCGCACGCCGGGCGGCCTCGAACAGCGAGCGCCACGTGTCGGGATCGGTGTCGAGCATCATCGCCTTGCCAATGCCGGTCGACGCGAGCGGCATCCGGTGGCCGACGCGCGAGCGCATCTCGAGGCCGCGCGTGCCGGGAATCTTGTCGATGTACAGCACGTCGTCGCCGTCGCGCACGCCGAGGTGGATCGTGTCGAGCGTCGCTTCCGCGAGCGCTTCGAGGTGCGGGCGCGCCACCGCGGTGAGCGGCATCTGCTCGAGCGCGATCGTGCCGAGTTCGATCAGCTTCGGGCCGAGCAGGTAGCCGCCCTGCACCTGGCGCAGGTAGCGCGCCTGCACGAGGCTGCTGACGAGGCGGTGCGTGGTGCTGCGCGTCGTGCCGAGCGCGGCGCCGATCGCGCGCATGTCGCGCGCGCCGTTCGCGATCGCCTCGAGGATCGCAAGACCGCGCAGCAGCGTCTGCGTACCGGCCTGCTGCGCAGCGAGATCGAGCGGCGTGCTGGTCGCGCCGATGCTGTCGGTCAGCGACGCTTCGACCGGCGTCGCGCGCCGGGCGTCGAGGGCAAGGGAGTCGGGCATCTTGGTCATGGAGCGGGCTTCTTCAACGGAACCGGTGAAGCCGTTCGCGCGGCGCCGGAACTGCGTCCGGCGTCGCGACAAGGCGGCGGTCGATGCACCGTGTAAAGCGCCCGGCGAACTTCATGGAAGGTGTCTCCGTGTGCGTCGGGCGCCGCGCGATGCGTGGGTCCGAAGCTGTCGATGTGCTTCGGATTGTAGGAGCGCACGCACTCGTCTCCAATATTTGAATGCGTTGTCCAGATAATGAGAATTCGACGGGAATCCGCCGCGGGCGCGACATCACGGCGTCGCCATGTGCACGGGGGCGGAACCCGCCGTCTCGCAGGTTCCGCCCCCCGTTTGCTCACCGCGCGCCGCGCTTACTGCTGGCTCGTGCTGCGTGCCTGCATGTAGCGCTGTACGTCCGCGAACGACACACGGCCGTTGCCGCCCGAATCGATCTGCCGGAAGTGGTTCGCGACATAGCCGAGGCCGGCCGCGCGTGCCTGCGACTCGGTGATCGCCCCCGTGTTCTGCGTATCGGCCGCGCTGAACTGCTGCGCGAGCTTGCGCACCACCTGCGCATGCAGCGCGGCGCCGGTCGTCTGCGTGCCGGCGGTCGGCTTGCGCGCGGCCGGCGGCACGTACGGATCTCCGAGCTGCGCCTGGCGCGCACGCGCCGGTGCGGCGGCGTCGCTCGCCTGCGCGAACGCGGATACGGATGCGGCGGCGCCGACACAGGCGAGCGCCGCGGCAACGACGATGAAACGATTCTTCATATCAGGCTCCAGTCTGGAATGAGGTCGTCGACGGCCGGCGAGGCGCCACCGCGGGCGCGCGTCGCCGGCCTGGCGCAGCATCAGTGCGCGGCCGCGTTGTAGAAGGTCACGAGGTCGGCTTTCTCCTGCGGACGCGACGTATCGTCGAGGTAGACCATGTGTCCACCCTGATAGTCCTTGATCGTCAGGTTCGGTTGCGTCCCGAGCCGCGCGAGGTCGAGCTCGGTCTGGTAGAACGGCGTCGCGATGTCGTGATACCCGTTCAGCGACAGCACCTTCAGCTGCGGATTCAGCGACAGCGCCGCGGCCAGATCGGGGATCGTGTCAGGCATCGCGAGACCGTCGTGCGTCCAGTCCCACGTGTTGATCGCATTGCTGCTCAACGAATACGCCGACTGCGCGGTGTACTTCAGCTCGTTCGGCAAATAGCTGCCGATCGTGTCGGTGAACGGCTTCGTGATGAACGAGCTCGACGGATCGCCGTCCGCCGCGAGCGGGCTCGACAGCGGCACGTTCACGCGCGCGTCGTAGCGGCCGATCAGCGTGCCCGGAATCAGCGACAGCTGGAAGCTGTTGTCGAAGAAGGTCGGGACCACGTTGAAGTCCGCATTCCACAGCGACTGCTTGACGCCGGTCGAATTCACCATCGTCGTGACGAGGGTCGGCGGCGGCGGCGTATGGCTCGCCAGGTACGCGTTCACGGCAGGCGCGTAGCTGCCGGCCGTCAGCAGGCGCATCTGGTCCGCATACTGCGGCAGGCTCGACGGGTTCGGATTATCGAGCTGGTAGTACGCGCCGACGGTGCCATAGGACGGCACGAAGCCCGCGCAACTCACCGGGCTCGCCCCGTTGTTCGAGTTGCCGATGTAGTCGCTCGCCATGTCGCAGTTCGTGTTGTAGTTCAGGATCGACGACTGCAGCACGATGCCGGCGAGTTTCACGCCGGCCGTCTCGAGCAGGTTCGCGAGCACGTCGGTACGCGGCGTGCCGTACGATTCGCCGAACAGGTATTTCGGCGAATCGTTGCGCTGGTTCACGGTCAGGTAGCGCGTCACGAAATCGCGGAACGCGGCGCCGTCCTGGTCGACGCCCCAGAACGTCTGGTTCGTGTTCGGCGCGACCGCTTCGGAGAAGCCGGTGCCGATCGCATCGACGAACACGAGGTCGGTCGTGTCGAGCAGGCTTTCCTGGTTGTCGACGAACGGGAACGTCGACGTGTTCGCGTTCGGGTCGCCCGTCTGGATCCGTCGCGGGCCGAACGAGCCGAGGTGCAGCCACACCGATGCCGAGCCGGGGCCGCCGTTGTACAGGAACGTGACGGGCCGCTTCGCCGCGGGCTGGTTGTCAGCCGTATAGGCGATATAGAAGAACGATGCTTCGGGCGCGCCGGTCTGCGGATTGCGCGCGACGAGGTGGCCGGCCGTGGCCGTGTAGCGGATCGTCTTGCCGTTGAGGGTGATCTGGTGATGCGTGACAGCGGCCTTCTCGACCGCGGCGGAGGCGTCGAGCGACGCGTTCGCGCTCGACGAGTAACTGTTCGGATCGTTGTACGCCCTGTCCACCTGGCTGGCGGGATCGGCTGAGCTGTTGGCGCTGGCAGTAGTGGACGATGTCACGTCGTCGTTGCAGGCCGTCAGAATCAGCGAAGAAAACACCACTCCCAACAACAGCTTCGCTTTGCTCGCTGGCATCGTTGCGTTCCTTCTCTCGGATGTTTTTTGTGTCGAGCAGCCGGATAAGCCGCCCCCCCGCCTCGATTGCGGCCGATAAGCCGAGGCGCTGGCCAATATACGCGAGCCCTTCAGCTTTGAAAAATTTTGAAATATTTGGCCGGCGACCGGTGCAGCGCACACCTTTCAGGAATGCTTCGATTCGCGAAACGTTGCATTTCACGTGCCTTTCACGGACTTTCGCGTTTACCCGAGGAAACTAAAAATCCATGAATTTCGCGCCATATCGACTAACAAAATCGCATGGCGCCCGGTATTGCTCAGTAAAACGAAATAGACGAATTCGTCTAAAGGATGTGGCCCGAAATGCGCTCGACACGAATGCGCTGCAGCGCACAAACGACGCATGGGCGGTGAAACGGACAATGCGACGGCGCGAGCGCGCCGTTCACTCCGATTGCGGCAGCTCGGCCGCACCCATCCGGCGGGCAATGACTGCTGCGCGCTGCGCCTGGTAGGCCGAGCCGCGATGCGCGTCGAACCAGCGCGGCTTCGGCAGCATCACCGCGAGACGCGCCGACTGCCACGCGCCGAGCCGGCTTGCGGGAATCCTGTAGTAATAGCGTGCGGCCGCTTCGGCACCGTACACGCCGCGTCCCCATTCGACGGAATTCAGGTAGATCTCGAAGATCCGCTCCTTGTCGAGCACCGTTTCGAGCATCCACGTGATGATGAGCTCCTGCCCCTTGCGGATGTAGCTCTTCTCGCGCGACAGGAACAGGTTGCGCGCGAGCTGCTGCGTGATCGTCGAGCCGCCCGCGACGATCCGGCCGCGCGCCTTGTTCTTCTCCCACGCCTGCAGGATCGCATCGACGTCGTAGCCGCTGTTGGTCGCGAAGGTCGAGTCTTCCGACGCGATCATTGCGCGCTTCAGGTTGCGCGAGATCTGGTCGTACGGCACCCACTGGTGCTGGATCTGCGCGGGCGGCTTGTCGCGCGACAGCCACCACGCGTCGGTGCGCATGAACGCCGTCGAGCCGGGATTGATGAACGACCACAACGCGATCTGCGCGAGATAGAACAGCTGCGTCGCGACCCACGCGCCCGCGAACACCGATCCCGCATAGACGATCCAGCGGGCCGGGCTCACCGTCCGCGTGCGCTGCGTGCCGCTCACCGCCACCACGTGCCGCGCTCCGTTCAGCTTGCCGCGAGCGCCTGGCGCAGCGCGGCCAGCACCGGCGCGCCGTCCGGCCGCACGCCGCGCCAGATGAAAAACGATTCGGCCGCCTGCTCGACGAGCATCCCGAGCCCGTCGGCCGTGCGCGCGCCGAGCGACGCCGCATGCTGCATGAACACCGTCGGCTGCGCGCCGTACATCATGTCGTACGCGAGCGTGCCCGCGCCGAATGCAGCCGCATCGCACTCCGGCAGCGCGGCATCGAGGCTGCCGGCCGTCGCGTTGATCACCACGTCGTACGGCTCCGCGCGCACCACGTCGGGGCCGCCGCCCGCGAGCGTACAGCCCGCATCGTGCGCGGCCTGCATGAACTGGCCGACGAGCGCCTCGGCCTTGCTCGCGGTACGGTTCACGATCGTGATCGACAGCGGCGCGCGGTCGAGCAGCGGCAGCACGACACCGCGCGCCGCGCCGCCCGCGCCGAGCAGCAGGATGCGCGCACCCGCCAGCGACACGCCGAGATTCGCCTCGATGTCGCGCACGAGGCCGACGCCGTCGGTGTTGTCGCCATGGATGCGGCCATCGGCGTCGATGCGCAGCGTATTCACCGCGCCCGCCGCCGCCGCGCGCGGCGACAGCGTGTCGGCAAGCGCATGCGCTTCGAGCTTGAACGGCACCGTCACGTTCGCGCCGCGACCGCCTTCCGCGACGAATGCCCGCACGGCCGCCTCGAAACCGTCGACCGGTGCGAGCCGGTGCGTGTATTCGACCGGCTCGCCGGTCTGCGCGGCGAACTGCGCGTGGATGAACGGCGACTTGCTGTGCGCCACCGGGTTGCCGAACACGACATAGCGGTCGGCGCCGCTCGTCGACGCAACCGCGGTCATGATGCGCGCCCCTCTTCGCCGGCGTTGCCGCTCGCGGCTTCGCCGCCTTCACCGTCCACTGCGCCGTCCGCTTCCGCCAGCGCTTCGGCTTCGGTTTCGGCCGTTGCGTCTTCGGCGTCGATCAGCGTGTCGTCGCCGCCTTCGGCGTCATCCTCTTCCTCGGCCGCATCGCCGCTCGTCACGGTCGGCGCGTCGAGCACGTTCAGCAACCGCACCGACGCCTCGATCGTCAGTTCGTCGAGCGACATCACGTCGAGCAGCACGCGCGTGCCGCGCGCATGCACGCCAAGCCCCGGCACGTGCAGCAGCAGCGGAATTTCCTCGAGGCGCACGAGATCGCCCTTCACGACACTCGCGACGACCTGCTTCTTCTGCTCCTGCGCGAGCCAGCGCAGGCACCAGAAATACTCCATCCGGCGCTGGTAGTCGGCGTAGGCCGTGTAGGTGTCGTCGAAGCCCTGCACGACCGCGTACAGGTCGGCGTCCTTCGGCTTGAACGGTGCGGCGAGCTTCGCGGTGACGCCATGCTGCACGCACGCGAGCAGTTGCCACTGGTTCACGAGGTCGACGTAGCGTCGCAGCGGCGACGTGCTCCACGCGTATTGCGCCACGCCGAGGCCTTCGTGCGGCGCGGCCGTCGTCTGCATCCGCGTGCGCTTCGGGCCCGGCGCGCCGAAGCCGCGCTGCGAGCGGTAGATGCCCGGCACCGTGTGGTCGTGCAGGAATGCGCCCCAGGTCGAGTTCGCAAGGATCGCGAGCTCCGACACGATCAGGTCGAGCGGCGACCCGCGGCGGCGCGGCGTGATCGTCACGTGCTCGCCTTCGACGTAGAAGTTGTAGTCGGTGTTGCGCTGCACCTCGCGCTTCAGGCCGTAGCCCGCGCGCGCGACCTGGCGCTTCTCGAACAGCGCCTGCGCGAGCGGCCACAGCACGGCGATGTCGTCCTTGTGCGGATAGTCGCCGGTGCCGGCCGCGAGCGTCTCTTCGTTGACCAGTTCGTCGAGGTGGTTGTGGCGCAGGTTGTTCTTCACGAACACGAGCTCGGCGCGCGTTTCGTTCGCGACGATCTCCTGCGTTTCGCGGTTGACGATGATGTACAGCGACAGCGCCGGGCGGTAATCGCCTTCCTTCAGCGTGAACACGTCGACGACGTCGTCCGGCAGCATCGTGATCTTGTCGCCCGGCATGTAGACGGTCGACAGGCGCGTGCGCGCGATCGCATCGACCGCGTCGCCGCGCACGATGCCGAGCGCCGGCGCCGCGATGTGCACGCCGATCCGCACCCGGCCGTCGGACAGGTGCTCGACCGAGAACGCATCGTCGATTTCGGTCGTCGTGATGTCGTCGATCGAGAACGCCTCGACGTCCGCGCGCGGCAGGTCGTCCGGCAGCGCGCCGACCGCGACGGCCGGAAAGCCCGTGCCATGCGGGAAGAACTCCGCGAGGAAACGCGCTTCGTGCAGCGCACGCGGCGACGCAATGCCGCCGCAGTCGAGCATCAGCCGCGCCGGCGACACGCCGCGCGCACCGGCCGCCGCTTCCATCGCCTTGTATTCGATCGCGTTCTTGTCCGGCCGTGTCAGCAGCCCGAGCACCTTGCCCGCGAACGCGTCCGGCAGCTTGCCGGCCTTCAGTTCCTCTTCATACTGCGCCTGGACGAGCGCCTGCTGGCGCTTGCGCTCGAGCGACGCGAGCGCCATCTTGAGCTGCTCTTCCGGCGCACGCTGGTACTGGCCGCGCCCCTTGCGGCGGAAGTAGACGGGCGAGCCGTGCAGTCGCAACACCAGCGCTGCGCGCTCGACCGGGCCGTACGTCGCACCGAAGTATTCCGCGGCGAGCGCCGTATACGCGAATTCGTCGGTCGGCGCGCATTCCCACAGGAAATCCAGATCGATCTGCTGCGCGGCCGTGTCGGCCTCCTGCATCAGTTCGCCAGCGGCCGGCTTGTCGAATTCGATCAGCACGTCTTTCGCGCGCACCTTCGCACGCCGCCCGCCGGGCAACTCGACCTGAAATGCGTCGCCCTGGCGCGACAGCACGCTGCCCGCCTTGAAACTGCCCGATTCCTCGAAGAAAACGTTCACTCAGTACTCTCGTTCAGACTGCCGGGCGCCGCGTCGGCGGCGCCGCATGATGATGGGAATTCGATC
Organism: Burkholderia sp. Ac-20344; assembly: GCF_017104975.1. Classification (NCBI taxonomy): domain Bacteria; kingdom Pseudomonadati; phylum Pseudomonadota; class Betaproteobacteria; order Burkholderiales; family Burkholderiaceae; genus Burkholderia; species Burkholderia sp. Ac-20344. The sequence continues at coordinate 32,234 of NZ_JAAGPP010000054.1, read as the reverse complement.
GGCACAGGGCCGCTTTAAGACGTCTTTCCGTCGCAAAAGGCGAGAACGTCGTCGACATAGTCGGCAAATTCGCTGATCCCGTGATCGCTGCCTTCGATCACCCGCGTCTTCGCGCCGGGGTAATGCGCAAGCATCTCGCGGTAATCGAGCACTTCGTCACCGGTCGCCGCGAACAGATAGTAGCGTTCGGCACGCGTGATCGCCGGCACGCGCAGCGCATCGAGTTCATGCAGGTGACGGCGCTCGACGACGATCGTACCGCCGCCGTGATAAAGCGGCTGTTCGCCCAGATGCTGTTCGAGATCGCGCTGCGGCACGATGGCCGGATTCAGCAGCACGGCCTTCCAGCCGTGCTTTTCGGCCAGCCACGTCGCGTAATAGCCGCCGAGCGAGCTGCCGACGACGGTCACGTCGCGCGCGCCGGCCACCTCGGCTTCCGCGACCGCGATCGCTTCGAGCGGCGACACCGACAGCGACGGGCACCGCCACTCGTCGGTGCGGCCGAGCTCGGCCATGCGCGCGGCGAGCTGGCGCGACTTCTGCGATTCCGGCGACGACCGGAAGCCGTGCAGATACAGGATCACGTGCGGCTCCCGAGCGCATCGAGCAGCTTCTGATGCACACCGCCGAAGCCGCCGTTGCTCATCACGAGCACGTGGTCGCCCGGGCGGGCGGCTGCGACGACGGACTTCACCAGCAGGTGAAGGTCGTCGAATGCGTGCGCCTTCGCGCCGAGCGGCGTCAGCGCCTCGGCCAGATTCCAGCCGAGCGCGTCGCGCCCGGTCGGCGCGCCGTAACCGAACACGAGATCGGCGTCGGCGAGGCTCGCCGGCAATTGCGCCTTCATCACGCCGAGCTTCATCGTGTTCGAGCGCGGCTCGAGCACGGCGAGGATGCGGGCATTCTGGCTGCCGATGCGCGCACGAAGGCCGGCGATCGTGGTTTCGATCGCGGTCGGATGGTGCGCGAAGTCGTCGTAGACGGTCACGCCGTCCACGCTGCCGCGCACTTCCATGCGGCGCTTCACGTTGCGGAACGACGCAAGCGACGCGGCGGCCTGCGCGGGCGGCACGCCGACGTGGCGCGCAGCCGCGATCGCCGCGAGCGCATTCATGCGGTTGTGATCGCCCTGCACCTGCCACGCGACTTCGCCGACGCGTTCCGCATGCGAATACACCGCGAAGCGCTCGTCGACCGGCTCGCCGTCCTCGGCCGGCAGCACCTGCCAGCCACCGTCGACGCCGAAGCGCTCGACCTCGCTCCAGCAGCCGCGCGCCAGCACGCGCTCGAGCGCGTCCGAGCGGCCGTTCGTGACGATCCGGCCGACACCGGGCACGGTACGCACGAGATGGTGGAATTGCGTTTCGATCGCAGCGAGATCCGGGAAGATGTCGGCATGATCGAATTCAAGATTGTTCAGCACCGCGGTGCGCGGCCGGTAGTGGACGAACTTCGAGCGCTTGTCGAAGAACGCCGTATCGTATTCGTCGGCCTCGATCACGAAGAAGCTCGAATCGGTGAGCCGCGCCGACACGCCGAAGTTCAGCGGCACGCCGCCGATCAGGAAGCCCGGATTCAGGCCCGAGTCCTCCAGCAGCCACGCGAGCATCGACGACGTGGTCGTCTTGCCGTGCGTGCCCGCGACCGCGAGCACCCACTTGCCGGCGAGCACGTGCTCGCCGAGCCATTGCGGGCCCGACACGTACGGCAGGCCGCGATCCAGGATCGCCTCCATCAGCGGATTGCCGCGCGTGACGACGTTGCCGATCACGAACAGGTCCGGTTTCAGGTCGATCTGCTCTGCGCCGTAGCCCTCGATCAGCGTGATGCCCTGCGCCTCGAGCTGCGTGCTCATCGGCGGATAGACGCCCGCGTCGCAACCCGTCACCGTGTGGCCCGCCTCGCGCGCGAGTACGGCGAGACCGCCCATGAAGGTGCCGCAGATGCCAAGAATGTGGATGTGCATAGATGAATGCTTTCGCGCCGCCGGGCGCCGTCGATTCGGAAAGGGTGCGTGTGCGGCGCGCCGGATGGGCCGTGCGGCCGGCGCCCGGCCAACGGCTTTTGCCGCGACACAAAGAGCACTATTGTAACTGACGGCCTGCCGTGCCCGGCGGCCCGAACGCTGCGCGCGAACGGTGCCGGCACGCCGGACGGCAGGCCGTCGCACCCGCGCTCGGGCGCCGCGGCGATCGAGTATGATTGCCGGATCATGTCTCGCAAAACCCTTCTCGACCCGCGGCGCGTCCGCGAGGAAATCGCCCAGTCCGCCGCCCGCCTGATCGCGGAAGACGGCCTGGACTACGCCGGCGCGAAACGCAAGGCCGCGCGCCAGTTGCTGGGCGATTCGCGCGTTGCCGGCGAATGGCTGCCGGATAACGACCAGATCGAGGAAGAACTGCGCGAGTACCTCGCCCTGTTCCAGAGCGACACGCAGCCGGACGAACTGCGCCGCCTGCGCGAAGTCGCGCTCGACTGGATGCGCCGGCTCGCCGAGTTCCATCCTTATGTGACGGGTGCCGTGCTGAACGGCACCGCGAACGCGCATTCGGATATCCATCTGCAGGCATTCACCGACAACCCGAAGGACGTCGCGATCTACCTGCTGAACCAGAACGTCCAGTACGACGTCTCCGAGACACGGCACTTCGCGGGCCGCGCCGACGTCGAGACGCTCAGTTTCCTGTGGCGCCCGCAGCGCGACGTGGACGCGATCGGCATCCACCTCGCGCTCTATGCGAGCGACGACCTGCGCGGCGCGGTCAAGGCCGACGCGCGCGGCCGGGTCGCCCGTGCGGATGCCGCCGCGCTGCGCGCGCTCGTCGAAGCAGGCAAGGCCCCTTCCGAACCGGAATGATTCAACGATGATGATGAAACGCATGTTGGCGCTCGCGGTCGTCGCGGCCGCCGCCGTGGCCGGCGGGCTCGCCGCCGGCCATTGGTTCCGCGGCCCGTCCGACGACGGTGTCGCCGTCGCCGCGACCACCGCCCAGGGCAGCCCGGTCGAACAATTGTGGGCGGCATCGCTGACGGGCACCGACGGCAAGCCGGCCACGCTGTCCGCCTTCAAGGGCCAGAAGGTCGTCGTCAATTTCTGGGCGTCATGGTGCGGCCCGTGCGTCGAGGAGATGCCGGAGCTGGTCGCGCTGTCGCACCAGTACAAGCAGAAAGGCATCCGTTTCATCGGGATCGGCGTCGATTCCGAACAGAACGTGAAGAACTTTCTGCAGAAGGTGAAGGTCGATTATCCGGTCTTCGTCAGCGGATATGCGGGCGCCGATCTGGCCCGTAATTTCGGAAATACCGCCGGCGCGTTGCCATTTACGGTCGTCATCGACGAAACCGGCAAGATTCGCGAGACAAAATTGGGACAAATCCAACCGGCCGCGCTGAAAAAGACGCTCGACGCGCTGTAACCTGCCCGAACGGCAGCCCGCACGTTGGCGGCGATTTGTCTGTCGATCGCCGCAATTTCGCGTGAATTCGCCGATACTTTGCATGCGCACCGGTAATTCTTGCGGGTCCCGCGCGCTCGACCGTTCGGCAAAACTAGACAAATTTCTCTAAATAGCGCTAAAGTTCGCGCAATTCCGCAGAAATAGAAGCGACCATGACACGATTGCTGGTGCTGCACGGCCCCAACCTGAACCTTCTCGGCACCCGGGAACCGGAGGTGTACGGCCGCGTCACGCTTGCACAGATCGATCAGGCGCTTGCCGCGCGCGCCCGGGAAGCCGGCGCCGAACTGTCGTCGTTCCAGAGCAACCATGAAGGCGCGCTGGTCGACCGTATCCAGGCCGCGCGGGAGGAACAGACCGATTTCATCCTGATCAATCCGGCCGCGTATACGCACACGAGCGTCGCGATCCGGGACGCGATCGCCGGCGTTGGCATCCCGTTCGTCGAGGTTCACCTGTCGAACGTGCATCGCCGCGAAGCGTTCAGGCACCACTCCTACTTTTCCGACCAGGCCGAAGGCGTGATCTGCGGGCTTGGCTGGAAAGGTTATCTGTACGCGCTCGAGTACGCGCTGGACAAGCTGCAAGGCACGTCGCGCGGCTGATTTCGCGATCTAGATTCAGCGCCGGCCCCTAACCGGCGCTTTCACGTATTGAAAGGGGAATTCCCGATGGATCTTCGTAAGCTGAAAACTCTGATCGACCTCGTTTCCGAATCCGGCATCTCCGAGCTGGAAGTGACGGAAGGCGAAGGCAAGGTGCGCATCGTCAAGAACGCGCCGCCGGTCTACGTGCAGCCGACGGCTGGGTATGCCCCGCAAGTCAGCGCGCCCGCTCCGGCGGTCGCGCTGCCGACCGACGGCGCTGCTGCGCCGGCCGCAGGCGGTGCAGCCGCACCGGCTGTCCCGCAGGGCCACGTCGTGACGTCGCCGATGGTCGGCACGTTCTATCGCGCGCCGTCGCCGGGCGCGGACCCGTTCGTCCAGGTCGGCGACACGGTCAAGGAAGGCCAGACGATCTGCATCATCGAAGCGATGAAGCTGCTCAACGAGATCGAGTCGGACAAGGCCGGCGTGATCAAGGAAATCCTCGTCGAGAACGGCCAGGCCGTCGAATACGGCCAGCCGCTTTTCGTGATCGGCTAAGTCCGCCGCGCGGCCTGCGGGCCGCGCACCGCCGATGCTCGCCAGGCGCCGTTCGCGCGCCCCTCGAAGAGACGAATACTCGCTATGTTTGAAAAAATCCTCATTGCCAACCGCGGTGAAATCGCGCTGCGCATCCAGCGTGCGTGCCGCGAGCTCGGCGTCAAGACGGTGGTCGTCTACTCGGAAGCCGACAAGGAAGCCAAGTACGTGCGCCTCGCGGACGAAGCCGTCTGTATCGGCCCGGCCCCGTCGAACCTGAGCTACCTGAACATGCCGGCGCTGATCAGCGCCGCGGAAGTCACCGATGCCGAGGCGATCCACCCCGGCTACGGCTTCCTGTCGGAGAACGCCGATTTCGCGGAACGCGTCGAGCAGTCGGGCTTCACGTTCATCGGCCCGCGCCCGGAAACGATCCGCATGATGGGTGACAAGGTCACCGCGAAGCAGACGATGATCAAGACCGGCGTGCCGTGCGTGCCGGGTTCGGAAGGCGCGTTGCCGGACGATCCGAAGGAGATCGTCAAGATTGCGCGCACGATCGGCTATCCGGTCATCATCAAGGCGGCTGGCGGCGGTGGCGGGCGCGGGATGCGCGTCGTGCACACCGAGGCCGCGCTCGTCAACGCGGTCAACATGACCCGCGAGGAAGCCGGCCGTGCGTTCGGCAACCCGCAGGTGTACATGGAGAAGTTCCTCGAGAACCCGCGCCACATCGAAATCCAGGTGCTGTCCGACGCGCACAAGAACGCGATCTGGCTCGGCGAGCGCGATTGCTCGATGCAGCGCCGCCACCAGAAGGTGATCGAGGAAGCGCCGGCGCCCGGCATTCCGCGCCGCCTGATCGACCGCATCGGCGACCGCTGCGCGGACGCCTGCAAGAAGATGGGCTACCTCGGTGCGGGCACGTTCGAATTCCTGTACGAAAACGGCGAGTTCTACTTCATCGAGATGAACACGCGCGTGCAGGTCGAGCACCCGGTATCGGAACTGATCACGGGCGTCGACATCGTGCAGGAACAGATCCGCATCGCGGCCGGCGAGAAGCTCACGCTGCGCCAGCGCGACATCCAGTTCCGCGGACATGCGATCGAATGCCGGATCAACGCCGAAGATCCGTTCAAGTTCACGCCGTCGCCGGGCCGGATCACGTCGTGGCATACGCCGGGCGGCCCCGGCGTGCGCGTCGATTCGCACGCCTACAATGGCTATTTCGTGCCGCCGAACTATGATTCGATGATCGGCAAGCTGATCACCTACGGCGCGACGCGCGAGCAGGCGATCAGCCGGATGCGCATCGCGCTGTCGGAAATGGTCGTCGAAGGCATTCAGACCAACATCCCGCTGCACCGCGAGCTGATGATCGATTCGAAGTTCGTCGAAGGCGGCACCAGCATTCACTACCTCGAAAACCGGCTCGCCCAGAAGCAGCAGGTCGCACCGGAAGAAGCGTAAGCATGAGTTATCGCGAACTCGTCGTCGAACTGGCCCGCGAGCATGCGGAGGCACTGTCCGACGCGTTGCTCGACCTCGGTGCGCTGTCGGTATCCGTGGAAGACGCCGACGCCGACACGCCCGACGAACAGCCACTCTTCGGCGAGCCGGGCCTCGTGCCCGACCGCACCGCGTGGCAGCACTCGCGCGTGGTCGCGCTGCTCGCGGCCGACCATGAGCCGGCCGTGCTGCTCGCGGCGGCCGCGAACGAGATCGGCATCGCCGAAATGCCGACGTTCACCGTCCGCGAAGTCGAGGAACAGGACTGGGTGCGGCTCACGCAATCGCAGTTCGAGCCGATCCCGATCGGCGAGCGGATCTGGGTCGTGCCGTCGTGGCACGATGCGCCCGATCCCGACGCGCTCATCCTCGAACTCGATCCGGGCCTCGCATTCGGCACCGGCAGCCACCCGACCACGCGCCTCTGCATGGAATGGCTCGAGCAGTCGGTGAAGCCCGGCCAGTCGGTACTCGACTACGGCTGCGGCTCGGGCATTCTCGCGATCCTCGCGAAGAAATGCGGGGCGAACCCCGTCATCGGCATCGACATCGATCCGCAGGCAGTCGAATCGGCGCGGCAGAACAGCGAACGCAACCGTGCGGAAGTCACGTACGGGCTGCCCGATGCATGCCCGGACGGCGAATTCGACATCGTCGTCGCGAACATCCTGTCGAATCCGCTGAAGCTGATGGCGTCGATGCTCGCGTCGAAGGTCAAGCCGGGCGGACGCATCGCGCTGTCGGGCGTGCTCGCGCGCCAGGCGGACGAAGTCGCGGCCGTCTACGCACGCTATGTCGACATCTCGGTCTGGCGCGAACACGAAGGTTGGGTATGCCTCGCCGGAACCCGGCGCGAAAGCCATTAGAATAGCGCTGTCCTTCACTCTGGCCAGCAGGCCGCCCGGCTCGACATGCTTCTTGCGACGCGCTGCCCTCATTGCGAAACCGTCTTCCGGCTGCAGCAGGAACAGCTCTCGCTGCATCAAGGGCTCGTGCGCTGCGGGCACTGCCACGAAGTCTTCAACGCATCCGAGTCGCTCGTTCCCGAGCACGCGCAGCAGCCCGAGCCGGCCCTGACCGAACCGGCTGCCGCGCCGGACGACGGCGACGCACACCATCAGGCCCCGCCTCGGCTGTTCACCGCCGAAGCGCCGGCCGGGTCGCCTTCAGACACCGATTACAAGCCGGAAGGCTGGGACATGTGGGCGCCGTGGCTCGATGCCGGCGTCGACCCATCGCTGCAGCACAGCGTGCAGACCGTGCGCACCGAGCCGCTGATCCCGCTTGCCCTTCCGTCCACCGAAGCCGGCGTCGTCCACCTGTCGGGTACGCCCGCACCGTTCGCACCCTCCCCGACCGAGCTGGACACCGCCGCTGCCGTCGCGCAACCGGCCGAATCGCTGCAGGCGCAGACGCCGCAGGATACCGAACCATTGGCCGCGCCCGTCGAACGCGACCCGCGTGAGCCCCGCTTCGTCGCCCACCTTCCGTCGGACGCCGATGCCGCGCGCGATGCCGCCGAACCCGTCAGCACCGCGCACTTCGCCGTGCCGGACGACGAACGCGCGCTGCGCGAACCGCGTTTTGCGTTCGCACCGGCGCCGGCCGTCACCGAAGCCGGTTCCGAGCCCGACACCGGCACCGCACGACACGACGAGACACCAGCCGCAACCACCAACGCACCGGCCGCACCGTTCCCCGCCGCGCCGACCGACGACGATCGTCCACACTTCGCCGTCACGCGCGAGACGCGCGCACAGCAGCCGCGCGGGATGCTCGGCGGTTTTTTCGGCGGCCTCGTCGCTGCCGTGCTGGTCGCACTGCTCGTCGCGCAACTCGCGTGGTGGCAACGTGAATCGCTGATGATCTACTGGCCCGTCACGCAGGGCTGGTTCCGGCAGGCCTGCGCGCCGCTCGGCTGCAAGGTCGCGCCGCCGCGCGCGATCGACGGCCTGCGGCTCGACGCGACCGACCTGCGCCAGCTCGACGGCCCGCGCGAGCTCGAGTTGAAGGTGCCGCTGACGAACCGCTACCGCGTCGCACTCGCGTACCCGTCGCTCGAGCTGACGCTGCTCGACGACACCAACCACGTCATCGTGCGCCGCGTACTCGCGCCGCGCGATTACGTGCGCCCGGGCACGCCGATCGACGCCGGGCTGCCGCCCGGCACGACGCAGACGATGGTCGTCCGCCTCGAAACGAACGGCACGCCCGCCTCGAATTTCCGCGTCCAGATCTTCTATCCGTGACGCGCCGCGGCGCGCACGTGCGCGCCCGTCTCAACCCGCGCGCCCGAGCGGCGCGCTATTTCGGAGCACGAACATGAGCAAAGTTACGCTGGGTGGCAACCCGATCGATCTCGCCGGCACGTTCCCGGCCGTCGGCGCACAGGGTGCCGATTTCAAGCTGGTCGGCAAGGACCTCGCCGACCTCTCGCTCGCCAGCTTCGCCGGCAAGCGCAAGGTGCTGAACATCGTCCCGAGCCTCGACACGCCGACCTGCGCGACGTCGACCCGCAAGTTCAACCAAGCCGCATCGTCGCTCGACAACACGGTCGTCGTCGTCGTGTCCGCCGACCTGCCGTTCGCCGCGACGCGCTTCTGCACGACCGAAGGCCTCGAGAACGTCGTGACGGCTTCGACGTTCCGCACCGGCCGCGCGTTCGCGAACGCGTACGGCGTCGACGTGACGAGCGGCCCGCTGAACGGCCTGACCGCACGTGCGGTCGTCGTGCTCGACGCGCAGGACAAGGTGATCCACGCGGAACTCGTCGGCGAAATCAAGGACGAGCCGAACTACGATGCTGCGCTCGCCGCACTGAAGTAAGCTCTCTTTCGCTTTCCCCTGCCGCGCCGCGCCTTTCGCGCGGCGTTGTCGCGCAGGGTCCCTCATTTCTACAGGAACGCACACCTTGGCTACGTTGATTTGCGGCTCGATCGCCTACGATTCCATCATGACCTTCGAAGGGCGGTTCCGCGAGCACATCCTGCCCGACCAGGTGCACCTCATCAACCTGAGCTTCCTCGTGCCGACGATGCGCCGCGAATTCGGCGGCTGCGCGGGCAACATCGCGTACGCGCTGAACCTGCTCGGTGGCGATGCGCGCATCATGGGGACGATGGGCGCGCTCGACGCACAGCCGTATCTCGACCGGCTCGACCAGCTCGGCCTGCGCCGTGACCACGTTCGCGTGCTGGCCGATACGTATACGGCGCAGGCGATGATCACGACCGATCTCGACAACAACCAGATCACGGCGTTCCACCCGGGCGCGATGATGCAGTCGCACCTGAACCACGCGGGCGACGCGCCGGGCATCAAGCTCGCGATCGTCGGCCCGGACGGCTTCGACGGGATGGTGCAGCACGTGGAAGAGCTCGCCAAGGCCGGTGTGCCGTTCGTGTTCGATCCGGGCCAGGGCCTGCCGCTGTTCGACGGTGCGACGCTGCGCCGCAGCATTGAACTTGCGACCTATGTAGCGGTCAACGACTACGAGGCCAAGCTGGTGAGCGACAAGACGGGATGGTCCGAAGATGAAATCGCCAGCCGGGTCGACGCGCTCGTCATTACGCGTGGCGAGCACGGCGCGACCATCCGCCACAAGCAGGGCACGGAGCAGATTCCTGTCGTGCCGGCCGAGCATATCGCCGATCCGACCGGCTGCGGCGATGCCTTCCGGGGCGGCCTGCTGTACGGCATCGAGCATGGCCTCGACTGGGCAACCACGGGGCGCCTCGCGAGCCTGATGGGCTCGATCAAGATCGCCCATCAGGGGCCCCAGACTTACGTACTGACGCGCGCCGAGATCGACGCGCGCTTCGAGACTGCATTCGGTTACAGTCTCAAATGAATATTGTGGGAGAGCAAAGATGTTGACGAAAAAGACCCTCACGCTCGCGGCCATGCTGACGGCCTCGCTGACGCTCACCGGCTGCTTCACCGCGCCTGGCTCGGCGGATGTCTATAGCGTCGGCCAGGCGCAGCGCGAACAGACGGTCCGCATGGGTACGGTCGAAAGCGTCCGTGCGGTGCGCATCCAGTCCGACGGCGGCGGCAGCGCGATCGGCACGCTCGGCGGCGGCGCACTCGGTGCGGTGGCAGGCAGCGCGATCGGCGGCGGCAAGGGATCGATCCTGACCGCGATCGCCGGCGGTCTCGTCGGCGCGGTCGCGGGCAACGCGGTCGGCGAAAACCTCAGCACGGCGAACGGTGTCGAAATCACCGTTCGCCTCGACAACGGCGATCTGCGCTCGATCACGCAGGCAGCAAGCGGCGAAGCATTCCGCGCCGGCGAGCGGGTACGACTGCTGTCGAGCGGCGGCGTCACGCGCGTCACGCACTAACAAGGTACCTCAGCATGCGGCGCAAGCCGCAGTCGAACGCATGTGCGAAGCTGCACATGCGTTTTTTTTCGTCCGTACTCGCAGGGGCCGGCGCTCGGGCATCCGGCACATCGGCAATGACGGACGAAAAAAATCCCACCACCTGAGCCAGATGGCGGGACTGATTGAGTAGCGCTACTCAACCCACGGACACCACGTGAGTGTCCGGGTAGTGCAGGTCAGCCTCGATTACGGACGGCTGCCGGTCGGGAACGGCCATGCCGCTGCCGGGTTGAGCGCGGTCTTCACGCCCGATGCCGGCGCAACCGATGCGGTCGACGCGGTCGTTGCCGGTGCAGCCTTCTTCACGACGGCCTTCTTCGGAGCAGCAACCTTCTTCGGAGCCGCAGCCTTCTTGGCGGCCGGAGCAGCAGCCTTCTTCGCAGCAGGCGCAGCGGCCTTCTTCGCAGGGGCAGCCTTCTTCGCAGCAGGCGCAGCCTTCTTCGCGGCAGCCTTCTTCGCAGGCGCAGCCTTCTTGGCAGCAGCCTTCTTAGCCGGCGCGGCCTTCTTCGCAGCAGCCTTCTTCGCCGGTGCGGCCTTCTTCGCAGCAACCTTCTTCACTGCGACTTTCTTGGCTGCAACCTTCTTCGCTGCGGCCTTCTTCGCCGGTGCGGCCTTCTTCGCAGCAACCTTCTTCACTGCGACCTTCTTGGCTGCAACCTTTTTCGTTGCGACCTTCTTTGCAGCAACCTTCTTCGCTGCGGCCTTCTTAGCCGGTGCTGCCTTCTTCGCGGCAACCTTCTTCACCGCGACCTTCTTCGCAGCAACCTTCTTCACTGCAGCGGCCTTCTTCGCCGGAGCAGCAGCCTTCTTCGCAACGGTCTTCTTGGCAGCGACCTTCTTAGCAGCCGGTTTTTTCTTGGCGGTAGCCATGTTGTTCTCCTTCAGGTTCAGATGAGAGTCAGTTCAAACTACACCCTTCGTCAAAACCCGCTTCCCGCGGACGCTGTTCAGGACGTGCGCTTCGAAGCGGGCTATTCATCGGCGTACGCGGATACCACGCGCTTACGCTAATGAATACGGTATGGCGCGCGTGACCACCCGGCCTCGCGCGCCAAATCAAGTCGGTAGCCGGCGCACCTCGCGCCGCTACCCCTAATCGCTTGATCAAGCGGACCGCCACACGGCCGTCCGCTTTTTCCGGAGGGAAGTTTGCCCATCCCACTGAAGGGTTCGCAAAGTGCCTGTCGTGTCGTTGGGCCGTTAAGGCACCGGGCATGCTTTGCATCAGGCGTTCTTGCTCCTAAACCTTGGGCCGGGGCCGAGAGGCCGCCGGCTGCTCCATCATGTGACGGGTTCGCTGCTGCGGGTTATTCCCAGGACAGCGCGCCGCCCGTCTGATACTCGATCACACGCGTCTCGAAGAAGTTGCGTTCCTTCTTCAGGTCGATCATCTCGCTCATCCACGGGAACGGGTTTTCCTCGTTCGGGTACAGCGGATCGAGGCCGATCTGCTGGCAACGGCGGTTGCTGATGAAGCGCAGATAGCTCTTGAACATCGACGCGTTCAAACCCAGCACGCCGCGCGGCATCGTGTCCTCGGCGTAGCGGTATTCGAGTTCGACAGCCTGCTTGAACAGCTCGCGGATCTCGGCGCGGAATTCGGCGGTCCAGAGATGCGGATTCTCGAGCTTGATCTGGTTGATCAGGTCGATGCCGAAGTTGCAGTGCATCGACTCGTCGCGCAGGATGTACTGATATTGCTCTGCAGCACCCGTCATCTTGTTCTGGCGGCCGAGCGCGAGGATCTGCGTGAACCCGACATAGAAGAACAGGCCTTCCATGATGCAGGCGAACACGATCAGCGACTTCAGCAGCTTCTGATCCGCTTCGAGCGTGCCGGTCTTGAAGGCCGGATCCGTCAGCGTGTGGATGAACGGGATCAGGAATTCGTCCTTCGCCCGGATCGACGTGACCTCGTGGTACGCGTTGAAGATCTCGCCTTCGTCGAGACCGAGCGATTCGACAATGTATTGGTACGCGTGCGTGTGGATCGCCTCTTCGAACGCCTGGCGCAGCAGGAACTGCCGGCACTCGGGCGCCGTGATGTGGCGGTACGTGCCGAGCACGATGTTGTTCGCCGCGAGCGAATCGGCCGTCACGAAGAAGCCGAGGTTGCGCTTCACGATGCGGCGCTCGTCCTCGGTCAGACCGTTCGGGTCCTTCCACAGAGCGATGTCGCGGGACATATTGATTTCCTGCGGCATCCAGTGGTTCGCGCAACCGGCCAGATACTTTTCCCACGCCCACTTGTACTTGAACGGCACCAGCTGATTGACGTCAGTCTGGCCGTTGATGATGCGCTTGTCGGCGACATTGACCCGCGCTTCCGAACCGCCGGCGGGAACGGCCGATGCTTGCGGCGGCACCGCAAGATCGCCTTCGAAAATGTCACGAACCTGATGGGCGGCAGGCGTTGCAGCCTGCAGTCCGACAGCCATTCCTGCGGAGGTGCGCATCGCGTTTTGCTGCGCTCCGCTCGCGGGAGTTACGGCAGTCTTCTCGTCATCCCAGTTGAGCATAAATTCTCACCATCAATTTAGAACGGTTTGTACCATCTTTTCCTGAGCGATAAAAGGGTTCGCTCACGAAAAATCCTTTTTTCGATTCGCGTTGCGACCTCGATACAACACTTTGAGCAACGCATCGTCGTTCATGCAGCGCGCGACGTGTGTCGCGCGTGTATCGCGAGGTGCGCTCGACGCATCGAACGCTGATCGAAACGCGACGTCGCCGGGGATGTTTCGATCGCTTGTCACTGCCTGCAACGCAGGTGCCGCGTTACAGATTCCTTATCATTTTTTTAGTTGAGAGCGGCGCACACTTCAACCTCGATCGGTCGTCGTGTGCGCCGCGCTGACCTTCTTCTCAGGTCAGGCGCACAGCGTTACTGGCACGCTTCGCATTCGTCGAAGCCGGGATCGCCCGGACGCATCGTGCACACCGGACCATCTGCCTCGACCGGCGCGAGTGCCGGTGCGGCGTCGACTGCGCCCGACGACGATGCTGCGCCGCCTGCCGCGCCGAAGCCGCCGGCTGCGCCTTGCGCGCCGCCGCTGCTCGAACCGCCGCTCGTCGGCACTGCGTTCAGCGCGCCGTGTGCGACCGTCGACTTCTCGACGTGCGTCGCCGCCATCGTGCGGAGGTAGTAGGTCGTCTTCAGGCCGCGCAGCCATGCGAGCTTGTAGACCTCGTCGAGCTTCTTGCCCGACGCGCCGCCCATGTAGATGTTCAGCGACTGCGCCTGGTCGATCCACTTCTGGCGACGCGATGCCGCTTCGACCAGCCACGTCGGGTCGACTTCGAACGCGGTCGCGTAGATCGCGCGCAGGTCGGCCGGGATGCGGTCGATGCGCGACAGCATGCCGTCGAAGTACTTCAGGTCGGAGACCATCACCTCGTCCCACAGGCCGCGTTCCTTCAGGTCGCGGACGAGGAACTCGTTCACCACCGTGAATTCGCCCGACAGGTTCGACTTCACGTACAGGTTCTGGAAAGTCGGCTCGATACATGCCGACACGCCGATGATGTTCGAGATCGTCGCCGTCGGCGCGATCGCGACGCAGTTCGAGTTGCGCATGCCGTGCGTGGCGATCCGCGAACGCAGCGACGTCCAGTCGAGCGATTCGGATGTGTCGACCTCGACGTAGCCCCCGCGCGCTTCGGCGAGCAGCTTCAGCGTGTCCTGCGGGAGGATGCCGCGATCCCACAGCGAACCGCGGTAGCTCGAGTAGCGGCCGCGTTCCTCGGCCAGCTCGGTCGACGCGTGGTACGCGTAGTAGCAGACCGCTTCCATCGAACGGTCGGCGAACTCGACGGCCGCTTCCGACGCGTACGGCGTGCGCAGCAGGTGCAGGCAGTCCTGGAAACCCATGATGCCCATGCCGACCGGGCGGTGCTTCAGGTTCGAGTTACGCGCCTTCGCCACCGCGTAGTAGTTGATGTCGATCACGTTGTCGAGCATCCGCATCGCGACGCTGATCGTGCGCTTCAGCTTGTCGTGGTCGAGCGCGTAGCTGCCGTCGGCCTGCTTCACCAGGTGGGCGACGAGGTTCACCGAGCCGAGGTTGCACACCGCGATTTCGGTGTCGCTCGTGTTCAGCGTGATTTCCGTGCACAGGTTCGACGAGTGGACGACGCCAACGTGCTGCTGCGGCGAGCGGATGTTGCACGGATCCTTGAACGTGATCCACGGGTGGCCCGTCTCGAACAGCATGCCGAGCATCTTGCGCCACAGCTGCGCCGCCGGGATCTTCTTGAACAGCTTGATCTCGCCGCGCGCGACCTTGTCTTCGTAAGCCGTGTAAGCCGCCTCGAATTCCGCGCCGAACTTGTCGTGCAGGTCCGGGCAGGTCGACGGCGAGAACAGCGTCCAGTCGCCGCCTTCCATCACGCGCTTCATGAACAGGTCGGGAATCCAGTTCGCCGTGTTCATGTCGTGCGTACGGCGGCGGTCGTCGCCCGTGTTCTTGCGCAGCTCCAGGAACTCCTCGATGTCGAGGTGCCACGATTCGAGGTACGCGCAGACCGCGCCCTTGCGCTTGCCGCCCTGGTTGACCGCGACGGCCGTGTCGTTGACGACCTTCAGGAACGGGACCACGCCTTGCGACTTGCCGTTCGTGCCCTTGATATGCGAGCCGAGTGCACGTACGCGCGTCCAGTCGTTGCCCAGGCCGCCGGCGAACTTCGACAGCAGCGCGTTTTCCTTTAGCGCTTCATAGATGCCGTCGAGATCGTCCGCGACCGTCGTCAGGTAGCACGACGACAGCTGCGAGCGGTGCGTGCCCGAGTTGAACAGCGTCGGTGTCGAGCTCATGAAGTCGAAGCTGGACAGCACGTTGTAGAACTCGATCGCGCGCGTTTCGCGGTCGATCTCGTTCAACGACAGGCCCATCGCGACGCGCATGAAGAATGCCTGCGGCATTTCGATGCGGGTGCCTTCGACGTGCAGGAAGTAGCGGTCGTACAGCGTCTGCAGGCCGAGGTAGCCGAACTGCAGGTCGCGGTTCGCGTCGAGCGCTTCGCCGAGGCGCTTCAGGTCGAACTGCAGCAGCTTGTCGTCGAGCAGGCCGGCGTCGACGCCGCGCTTCAGGAACTGCGGGAAGTATTCCGCGTAACGGGCCGACATCTCGGCCTGGACGACTTCCTCGCCGAGGATCTCGCGGCGGATCGTGTGCAGCAGGATGCGAGCCGTGACCTGACTGTATGCCGGATCCTTCTCGATCATCGTGCGTGCAGCCAGGATCGCCGAGTCGTAGACCTGGCTCATCGGCACGCCGTCGTACAGGTTCTTCACCGTTTCGGCGACGATCGGGTCAGGGTTAACCGCAGCGCCGAGGCCGTCGCATGCCGACACGATCAGCGCGCGCAGCGCGTTCAGATCGAGCGGGCGCGTGACGCCGTTGTCGACGACGTTGATGCCGGTGCTCGCGTCGCCGCCTGCTGCCGCTGCTTCCTCGCCCGCATGCTGGCGCTCGAGGTGACGCTTCTCGCGATACAGCACGTACGCACGCGCGACGTTGTGCTCGCCGCCGCGCATCAGCGCGAGTTCGACCTGGTCCTGGATGTCTTCGATATGGAACGTACCGCCGTTCGGGCGGCTGCGCACGAGCGCGCGCACGACGTTGTGCGTCAGTTGCTCGACCTGCTCGCGCACGCGCGCCGATGCCGCGCCCTGCCCGCCATTGACGGCCAGGAAAGCCTTGGTCACCGCGATCGCGATCTTCGAAGGTTCAAACGACACGACGCTGCCGTTGCGGCGGATCACCTTGTAGTCGGCGAACGTGGCCTGCGGCGCGAGCGCCTTCGCGCCCTGTTCGGTCCCGCCGAGCGGACGGCTCGAGGCGCTCTCGTACTGGGACGTCGCGTTGTCGGTGGTTTGCATGTGCAAAGCTCCTGGTGTTGGATGGTGCGGAGAGAACCGCGGATTAAAACGAACGCTGCGCAACGCGGTGCGCGAGCGGTAAGAGGCGAGCGATGCGCCGGGGAAGCCGGTTCGGTCGATGCGCGACAACCGATCCGGTCGTGTGCTTCGTCATGTGTACCCTGCCCCGTCGAAGTTCGCTGCGCTGATCGCGACGCCCGGACCGCCCGGCCTGACGCGCCGCCCTGAGAACCCTGTCCGCCGGCGTTGCCCGCCGGCCGGTGCCGCTCGGGTTTCCCCTGCGACACACACTATATCTAGTGCAGAACTGCTCAACTGGCACCAAGTATAGTGGACATTCGGAGGACGTCAAAACGGATAATTTGCGATGGAGGTCTTGACATCGCTCACGCGCAGACACGACAAGGCATTGGTCGGAGAAAAAACTTTCTCCGGTCAAAAAACCCCGCGATCAGTGCTGACGGAAAGGAAAGTATCCGGCGGAAAAACCGGCATCGCTCGCGAAGCGTTGCCAATCGAAATGCGGGCCCGGGTCGGTCTTGCGGCCCGGCGCGACGTCCGAGTGCCCCGCGAACGCGTCGACCGGGTAGCGCGCCGCGAGCGTGCGGGTAAGCGCGGCGAGCATCGCATACTGCGCGTCGTCGAACGGCACGTCGTCCGCGCCTTCGAGCTCGATGCCGATGGAGAAGTCGTTGCAGCGCGGCCGGCCGAAGAATTCGGAGGAGCCCGCGTGCCATGCACGCTCGTCGCACGACACGAACTGCACGAGTTCGCCGCTGCGGCGGATCAGGAAGTGCGCGGACACGCGCACGTCGCGCAGGTGGCTCTGGTAATAGGGGTGCGCATCGCAGTCGAGACGATTCAGGAACAGCGCCTCGATCGCGTCACCGCCGAATTCGCCGGGTGGCAGGCTGATGTTGTGGACGACCACGAGCGTCGGCACCGCACCCGCGGGCCGCCCCTCGAAGTTCGGCGACGGCGCGTGGCGCGCTTCGCGCACCCAGCCGTTCGCGTCGACCGACAGCAGCGGCGCGTCGCTCATCGTGCGTCGTGACCGCTCGTACGCGCGGCGTGGCGCTTCGCGTGGTCGGCACTGCAGAAGTATTCGCCACCCGCGGCGACGGCGTCGCCCTTCGGCGCATGCACGCCGCATTCGGCGCAGCGCACCATCGGCTCGGGCAGCGACCGCGCGTCGCCGTTCGGGCGCGCCGCGCCAGCGCCGCCGGCGCCGGGGGTACCGTCGTAACCGCCGCCGCGACCGGTGCGCGCCTGCGCGTGCTCCTGGGCCTGGCGCAGCTTGCGCGCGATCCACGAACCCGCGAAGAAGAGAAGAATCAGAAGAAGAATCTGTCGCATCGGAAACCTGCGGTCAAACCACGGAACGGTGCAGCAGCACCTCGAAAACGAACCGGCTGCCGACATACGCGAGCAGCAGCGCGGCGAACGACACGAGCACCCAGCGCGCGGCGCCACGACCACGCCAGCCCGAGGTCTTGCGGGCGACCAGCAGGCCGCCGAACATCAGCCACGACAGGATCGCGAATACGGTCTTGTGGTCGAGCCGCAGCGCGCGCGCGTCGACCTGCTCGCTGAACAGGATGCCCGACGCGAGCGTCAGCGTGAGCAACACGAAGCCGGCACCGATCAGGCGGAACAGCAGCTTCTCGAGCGTGAGCAGCGGCGGCAGCGTCTCGAGCCAGCTCGCGATCCAGCCGGTCGAGCCGTCGCGCCCGCCGCTCCTCAGCGACTGCAGGCGCCGCTCGACCATCAACATCAGGATCGCGTGCAGCGCCGCGATCGCGAACAGGCCGTATGCGATGTTCGCGATGAGGAAGTGCAGCTTGAACAGCGGTGCTGCGGCATAAGGAAGCACCCGCACGCCGCCAAACACGAGCGGCAGCAGCGACGCGCCGCACGCGAGCGGCAGCACCAGCAGGCGCAGGCTGTCGAGCGGGAAGAAGAAGCTCTCGATCCAGTAGATGCCGGCGCCGAGCCAGAACATCGCGGACAGCGCGAACGCGAAGCCGAACACCATCGCGTCGTTCGGAAAAATCGTCATGTGGAGCAGCACGCCGTGCGCGACGAGCGCGGCGAACAGCAGCGCGCGGCCGGCCCCGCTCATCCCGGACGCGGCGGACGCGGGAACCGGCACGGCCGGCACGCTCGCGACGAGCGGCGTCGCGCCCTGGCGATGCGTGCGCCAGCCTGCGACGGCGAGGCCGCCGTACAGGAATGCGGTGAGGGCATACAGTACAATATCCATGTTCGAAGTTTACACTAGGCCCCCTTCCCGCGACGGCTCCCTTTGTTCGGTTCCGCCGCGCCTTCGGGCCCCACTGTCCATCGCTCCCCATGCTCGACAATCTCACTCAACGGATGGCGCGCGTCGTCAAGACGCTGCGCGGCGAGGCCCGGCTCACTGAGGCGAACACGCAGGAGATGCTCCGCGAGGTGCGTCTCGCGCTGCTGGAGGCCGACGTCTCGCTGCCGGTCGTCCGCGAATTCATCGCCAAGGTCAAGGAAAAGGCGCTCGGCGAAGAAGTGCTCAGCAGCCTGTCGCCGGGTCAGGCGCTGGTCGGCGTGGTCCAGAAGGAACTGACCGCCGTGATCGGCGGCGACTACGAAGGCAAGGCCGCCGAACTCAACCTCGCGGTCACGCCGCCCGCGGTGATCCTGATGGCCGGCCTGCAGGGTGCGGGCAAGACCACGACCGCCGGCAAGCTCGCGAAGCTGCTGCGCGAGAAGTACAAGAAGAAGGTGCTGACCGTGTCGTGCGACGTGTATCGCCCGGCCGCAATCATGCAGCTGAAAACGGTGAGCGAACAGGTCGGCGCCGACTTCTTCCCGTCCACGCCGGACCAGAAACCCGTCGACATCGCGGTCGCGGCCGTCGACTGGGCGAAGCGCCACTACCATGACGTGCTGATTGTCGATACGGCCGGCCGCCTCGGCATCGACGAGGCGATGATGCAGGAAATCGCCGCGCTGCATGGCACGCTGAAGCCGGCCGAAACGCTGTTCGTCGTCGACGCGATGCTCGGCCAGGACGCGGTCAACACCGCGAAGGCGTTCAACGACACGCTGCCGCTCACCGGCGTCGTGCTGACCAAGCTCGACGGCGATTCGCGCGGCGGCGCCGCGCTGTCGGTGCGTCACGTCACGGGCAAGCCGATCAAGTTCGTCGGCGTGGCCGAGAAGCTCGATGGTCTCGAGGTGTTCCACCCCGACCGGATGGCGAACCGGATCCTCGGCATGGGCGACATCCTCGCGCTCGTCGAGGAGGCGCAGCGCGGCGTCGACGTGCAGGCCGCGCAGAAGCTCGCCGACAAGGTCAAGAAAGGCGGCGACTTCGACCTGAACGATTTCCGCGCGCAGATCTCGCAGATGAAGAACATGGGCGGCCTGTCGTCGCTGATGGACAAGCTGCCTGCGCAGTTCCAGCAGGCGGCGGCCGGCGCCGACATGGGCCAGGCCGAGAAGTCGATCCGCCGGATGGAAGGCATCATCAGCTCGATGACGCCCGCCGAGCGTGCGAAACCCGAGATCATCAAGGCGACGCGCAAGCGCCGCATTGCAGCCGGCGCAGGCGTGCCGGTGCAGGAAGTCAACCGGATGCTGAACCAGTACGACCAGATGCGTACGATGATGAAGAAGCTGAAGGGCGGCAACATGCAGAAAATGATGCGCGGCCTGAAGGGCATGATGCCCGGCATGCGCTGATTCCGCCCATCGGCCGGCGCGCGGGTTTTTGCTGTAGCGCGCGCCGGCCGTTCTGCTTCATTCTTATTTGTATACCGACTGCCCGCCAGAACACATGAACCGCGAAGAAGCCCTCCACATTTTCAACCACTCCGAAGAGATCGTCTCGGCCGACGCCGTCAATGCGTCGATCTCCCGGATGGCCGACGCGATCCGCGCCGAGATCGGCGACGCGTTCCCGCTCGTTCTCTCGGTGATGGGCGGCGCCGCGGTGTTTACCGGGATGCTGCTGCCGCACCTCGATTTCCCGCTCGAATTCGACTACATCCACCTGACCCGCTACCGCAACACGACGCAGGGCAGCCCGGAGATGCACTGGCGCGTCGCGCCGCGCGAATCGGTGAAGGACCGGATCGTGCTCGTGCTCGACGACATCCTCGACGAAGGCGAGACGATGGCCGCGATCCGCGACCGCATCCTCGACATGGGTGCGAAGCGCTTCATGTCCGCCGTGCTGTGCGAGAAGACGCTCGCGAAGGCGAAGCCGCTGCACCCCGACTTCTGCGGCTTCGCGGTGCCGGACCGCTACGTGTTCGGCTGCGGGATGGATGCGAAGGGCTACTGGCGCAACCTGCCGACGATCCGCGCGCTGACCGCGAACGTCTGAGCGCCCCGCTCCGCACTATATAAATAGAAAGCGGCGCTCCGGTTTCCCGGAGCGCCGCTTTTTTTACAGGCGCCTTGGGTGCGTGCCGCCCCACCCTACAGCTGGTGCACGAACGCGCGGACGCCGCCCAGTATCATCTCGACCGAAATCGCGACGAGCACGAGGCCCATCAGCCGCTCGAACGCCGCGACGGTCCGCTCGCCGATCCATTGCTGGATCCGCTCGGCCAGCACCAGCGTCACCGCGCAGACGATCATCGTGACCGTCAGCGCGCCGACCCACTCGAGCATCTTGCCCGGCCCCTGCGACGTCAGCAGCATCACCGTCGCGAGCGCGGACGGCCCGGCAAGCGCCGGAATCGCGAGCGGCACGATGAACGGCTCGCCGCCCGCACGCGGATCGTTGCCGAGCGCGCCGTCCGGATGCGGGAAAATCATCCGCAGCGCGATCAGGAACAGCACGATCCCGCCACCGAGCCGCAGCGACAGGTCGGTGAGGCTCATCATCCGCAGGAAACGGTCGCCGACCAGCATGAAGAACAGCAGGATCACGAACGCGATCCCCACTTCCCGCAGGATCAGCTTCACGCGCCGCTCGCGCGGCACATCCCGCATCGCCGAAATGAACAGCGGGATGTTGCCGAGCGGATCGGTGATCAGCACCAGGAGCACGGTGGCCGACAGGAAGGTGTATTCCACCCCGTTCCCCGGTCGGTGCGCTTAGCGCGCGAGCGCGGCGCGGATCTTCTCCGCGACCGTCGCCGCAGCCGCGTCGGCCGGCAGCAGCGTCGCTTCGGCGTCGCGGCGGCCCTGATACTCGATCTTGCCTTCCTTCAGGCCGCGCTCGCCGATCACGAGGCGATGCGGCACGCCGATCAGCTCCCAGTCGGCGAACATCACGCCCGGGCGCTCGCCGCGGTCATCGAGAATCACGTCGATGCCGGCTGCGACGAGTTCCGCGTACAGCTTGTCGGCGGCCTCGCGCACCATGTCGCTGCGGTCATAGCCCATCGGGCACAGCACGACCTCGAACGGCGCGATCGACTCGGGCCAGATGATGCCCTTGTCGTCGAAGTTCTGCTCGATCGCCGCGCCGAGAATGCGCGTGACGCCGACGCCGTAGCAGCCCATCAGCATCGGCTGCGGCTTGCCCGACTCGTCGAGGAACGTCGCGCCCATCGCTTCCGAATACTTGGTGCCGAGCTGGAACACGTGGCCGACCTCGATACCGCGGCAGATGTCGATCTCGCCCTTGCCGTCCGGCGACGGGTCGCCCTTCTTCACGTTGCGCACGTCGGCGACGTCCGGCTCGGGCAGGTCGCGGCCCCAGTTCACGCCAGCGATGTGATAGTCGACCTCGTTCGCGCCGACGACGAAATCGCTCATGTTCGCGACCGTGCGGTCCGCGATCACCTTCACGGGCTTCTTCGTGCCGACCGGGCCGAGATAGCCCGGCGGCGTGCCGAACCACTCGACGATTTCCTGCTCGGTCGCGAAGCGGTGGTTCTTCAGGCCAGGCAGCTTCGACACCTTGATCTCGTTCAGGTCGTGATCGCCGCGCAGCATCACAAGCCAGATGGTCGGCTCGGCGCCTTCGTTGTCGGTCGCGAGCACGATCGACTTGATCGTGCGCTCGAGCGGGATGGCCAGCAGTTCGGCGACGGCTTCGCACTTCGCCTTGCCGGGCGTCGCGACCTTCTCCATCGCTTCGGCCGGCGCCGCGCGCTCGGCAGTCAGCGGCAGCGCTTCGGCCGCCTCGATGTTCGCCGCGAACTCGGACGTCGGGCAGTACGCGATCGCGTCTTCACCGGTGTCGGCGATCACGTGGAACTCGTGCGAGAAGTTGCCGCCGATCGAGCCGCTGTCGGCCGCGACCGCACGGAACTCGAGGCCGAGGCGCGTGAAGATGCGCACGTACGCGTCGTACATCTTGCGATACGACTCGTTCAGGCTGGCCGCGTCCTTGTCGAACGAATATGCGTCCTTCATGATGAATTCGCGGCCGCGCATCACACCGAAGCGCGGGCGGATCTCGTCGCGGAACTTCGTCTGGATCTGGTAGAAGTTCACCGGCATCTGCCGGTAGCTCTTGATCTGGTTGCGCGCGATGTCGGTGATGACTTCCTCGTGCGTCGGCCCGATCACGAAGTCGTTGTCCTTGCGGTCCTTGAAGCGCAGCAGCTCGGGGCCGTACTGCTCCCAGCGGCCCGATTCCTGCCACAGCTCGGCTGGTTGCACGGCCGGCATCAGCAGCTCGATGGCGCCCGCCCGGTTCATTTCCTCGCGCACGATCGCCTCGACCTTGCGAATCGAACGCAGGCCGACCGGCAGGTAGTTATAGATGCCGCCGGCGACGCGACGGATCATGCCGGCGCGCACCATCAGCTTGTGGCTGACGATCTCTGCGTCGGCGGGTGCTTCTTTCAGGGTGCCGATAAAGAAACGGGAAGCTTTCATGCGGACGGTTCCAAAAACGGCGCCCCCAGGCGGGGCGCCCGAAAAAGTTTCAAGGTGAAAAAGCTGCGCGCGGCGAACAACGAAGGACGACGATGGCGCAGATGACTTAGCAGACTAATCAGGGACAATTCAGCCGGTGTGCCCCGCGCGGATTCGCTCCGTCACGGTGCGCAGCGCCCGTTATCTGTTTATAATCAAAGCAATTTTAAAGGATTCGAAGGTGGTTGTATGCTGGATCGTGAAGGCTTTCGCCCGAACGTCGGCATCATCCTCTTGAACGCGCGCAACGAGGTGTTTTGGGGCAAGCGGCTCCGCGAGCATTCCTGGCAGTTTCCTCAAGGTGGGATCAAGTACGGCGAGACCCCCATGCAGGCAATGTACCGGGAACTGCACGAGGAAACGGGCCTGCATCCAGAGCACGTCAAGATAATCGGCCGCACTCGCGACTGGTTGCGTTATGAGGTGCCTGACAAGTTCATCAAACGCGAAGTACGCGGTCATTACCGCGGCCAGAAGCAGATCTGGTTCCTGCTGCGGATGGTTGGACGCGATTGCGACATTTGCTTGCGCGCGACCGACCACCCGGAGTTCGATGCGTGGCGCTGGAACGAGTACTGGGTGCCGCTCGATGCTGTGATCGAGTTCAAGCGGGATGTCTATCAGTTGGCGCTGACGGAACTGTCGCGCTTCCTGCGCCGCCCGGCGCAGCGAGCCGAAAAGCCGCGCGGGCCGCGTTTGTCGCGCTATCCGCGCGTCATTGGTGCGCAGGTCCAGACGCTGACGATTGTCGACACATCGGTAGTCTGTTCGGAGATCGAAGTGGAAGCGGGCACGCTCGACGAGATGCCGCCCCCCGTGATCGTCGGCAAATGACGAATCGAACTGCATGACCGGGCGCGACCTTGGTGTCGCGCCCTTTTTTTACGAGGAATGCATATTGAAAGCGATTGCTCTCGCGCTCGCATCGATTGCCGCGGTGGCCACGCTGGCAGGTTGCGCGAATTCGAAGACACCGACCAACAAGGATGACAGCGAGTTCGTGTATCTGCTGGATCGCCAGGGCACGTGGAAGGAAAACGCGGTCGACTCGCTGCCGCCGCTGCCGCAAACGGGCGACCTGCTGCCGTTCAACGTATCGCAGAACACGCCGCTCAAGTTCTTCGTCGATGCGAAGTCGCTCGCGGTCGGCACCGACGGTGTCGTGCGCTACGCAGTCGTCATCACGAGCCCGGCCGGTGCGCGCAACGTGAACTACGAAGGCATCCGCTGCGACACCTACGAATGGCGCCAGTATGCCGGCCTGAATTCGGAACACGACGGCTGGGATCGCACGGTCGAGAACGACTGGCGGCGCATCGAGAACGGCGAGCTGAATGCCTACCACTCGGCGCTCTATCAGGACTACTTCTGCGCGAACAAGATGCCGCAGGGCTCGACCCAGCAGATCCTGGAGAACATCCGGTTTCACCGCACCGCGATGAGCCAGTTGCGCTGACCGCGCGCGGCGCCCGCCGCGCCCCCCTGTCCGCAGCATGAAAAAGCCCGCATCACGCGGGCTTTTTCTTTTGACGGCCGGAACCGGCACGCATGGTCACACCAGCACCAGGTTGTCGCGATGGATCAGTTCGGGCTCCAGCATGTAGCCGAGCACGGATTCGATCTCGCCGCTCGGCTTGCGGTGAATCAGTTTCGTTTCCGCACTGCTGTAGTTCGTGAGCCCGCGCGCCACTTCGCGCCCGTCTGGGCCGACACACGCGATGACTTCGCCGCGTGCGAACGCGCCCTGCACGTCGATCACGCCGATCGGCAGCAGGCTCTTGCCGCCGGCCGTCAGCTTCTCGACCGCGCCCGCGTCGATCACGACATGGCCACGCACCTGAAGATGGTCGGCCATCCACTGCTTGCGCGCCGCCATCCGCGCGGTACGCGCGACCAGTTGCGTGCCGATCGCCTCGCCGGCCGCCAGACGCACGAGCACGTCGGTCTCCCGGCCGCTCGCGATCACGGTATTCGCGCCGCTGTGCGCCGCACGCTTCGCCGCCAGGATCTTCGTCAGCATCCCTCCGCGGCCGAGGCTCGAGCCCGCACCGCCCGCCATCGCCTCGAGTTCCGGCGCGCCCGCGCTGGCTTCCGCCACGAGCGTCGCGTTCGGATCCTTACGCGGATCGGCCGTGAACAGCCCCAGTTGGTCGGTGAGGATAATCAGCGCATCGCCTTCGATCAGGTTGGCGACGAGCGCGCCGAGCGTGTCGTTGTCGCCGAACTTGATTTCGTCGGTGACGACCGTGTCGTTCTCGTTGATGATCGGCACGACGCCCAGCCGCAACAGCGTCAGCAGCGTCGAACGTGCATTCAGGTAACGCTCGCGGTCCGCCAGGTCGGCATGTGTCAGCAGGATCTGTGCGGTGCGAATGTCGTGCTCGGTGAAGCGGCTCTCATAGACCTGCGCGAGCCCCATCTGGCCGACCGCGGCAGCGGCCTGCAACTCGTCGATTTCCCGCGGCCGCTTGCTCCAGCCGAGTCGCTGCATCCCTTCGGCAATCGCGCCCGAACTGACGAGCACGACTTCCTTTCCCTGGGCGCGCAGCGCGGCGATCTGGGCCGCCCACCGGCCGATTGCCGCATGATCGAGCCCCTTGCCGTCGTTGGTCACGAGGCTGGAGCCCACCTTCACCACCAATCGCTTCGAATCCGCGATGATCGAACGCATCCTGCACTGTCTCCTGTATCTGATGCCTGCCCGGCCGGGCGCGATTGAACGCCGACGCCGGGCAGCCCGCCCGGCGCGTTCCGGAATCACTCAGGCGTCGTCGCCCGGCACTGCATCGCTCTTCCCGGGCGGCGCATCGCGGAAGCGCACGTCCGCCGCGAGATCTTCGGCCTCCGCCGCGCGATGCGCGTCCGAATGCTCGGAGAGGTAGTCGTAGATCGCGTAGCACAGCGCTTCACAACCCTGGCCGGTCAATGCCGAGATCTCGAACACGGGGCCATCCCACTCGAAGCGCTCGAGGAAATCCGCGACGCGCGCCTTGCGCTCGTCTTCCGGCACCATGTCAAGTTTGTTGAGCACGAGCCAGCGCGGCTTCTCGTAGAGCGCCTCGTCGTATTTGCGCAGCTCGCCGACGATCGCCATCGCTTCCGCAACCGGATCGACGCTTTCGTCGAACGGCGCGAGATCGACGAGATGCAGCAGCACGCCGGTGCGCTGCAGGTGGCGCAGGAACTGATGGCCGAGGCCCGCGCCTTCGGCGGCGCCCTCGAT
Source organism: Burkholderia sp. Ac-20344 (assembly GCF_017104975.1). Taxonomy (NCBI): domain Bacteria; kingdom Pseudomonadati; phylum Pseudomonadota; class Betaproteobacteria; order Burkholderiales; family Burkholderiaceae; genus Burkholderia; species Burkholderia sp. Ac-20344. Next base: position 5,790 of record NZ_JAAGPP010000054.1, on the reverse strand, counting down.
CAGCCCCGGGATGTCGGCGATCACGAAGCTCTTGCTCGGGCCCACGCGCACCACGCCGAGATTCGGCGCAAGCGTCGTGAACGGGTAGTCGGCAATCTTCGGCCTTGCGTTCGACACCGACGAGATGAACGTCGACTTGCCAGCGTTCGGCATGCCGAGCAGGCCGACGTCGGCAAGCACCTTCAGTTCGAGCTTCAGCATGCGACGCTCGCCGGGCTTGCCGTCCGTCTTCTGGCGCGGCGCACGGTTCGTGCTCGACTTGAAATGCAGGTTGCCGAGCCCGCCAGCGCCGCCCTGCGCAAGCATCACCTGCTGGTCGTGCTCGGTCAGGTCGGCGATCAGCTCGCCGGTATCCATGTCGCTGATGATCGTGCCGACCGGCATGCGCAGCGTGACGTCGTCACCGCCTTTGCCGTAGCAATCCGAGCCGCGCCCGTTTTCGCCGTTGCGCGCCAGGTGCTTCTTCGCGTAACGGTAGTCGATCAGCGTGTTGATGTTGCGGTCGGCGATCGCGTAGACGCTACCGCCCCGGCCGCCGTCGCCGCCGTCCGGCCCGCCGAACGGGACGAATTTCTCGCGGCGCATCGACGCACTGCCATCGCCTCCGTCTCCGGCGATGACTTCGATTCGTGCTTCGTCAATGAACTTCATTCGTCACTCCGCCCAGTATTTCCGCTATTGTGCCGCGCGCCGGCGCGCTTGAACAATCTGCCGTTCGGCCGATCGTACGCCGGTTGCGCGAGGGCCACCGGAACGCACATGCGCCCGGCGGCCAAATAAAAAAAGGCCCCGCGAAGACTGCGGGGCCTTTCGGCTACGAAGCCCGTGGGTGCCTGAACTTAGGCAGCCGCCGGGACAACGATGACCAGATGCTTCTTGTCCGCGCCCTTCGTCGCGAACTTGACGTGACCGTCGACCAGCGCGAACAGGGTGTGATCCTTGCCCATGCCGACGTTCTCGCCTGCGTGCATGCGCGTACCGCGCTGACGCACGATGATGCCGCCGGCATTGATTGCCTGGCCGCCGTACACTTTCACGCCGAGACGTTTCGACTCGGAGTCGCGGCCGTTCCGGGAAGAGCCGCCTGCCTTTTTGTGTGCCATCTGATTGCTCCTTTACCGAGGCGCTTACGCGTTGATCGCGTCGATGCGCAGCTCAGTGTAGTTCTGGCGGTGGCCGCCGTGCTTTTGGTAGTGCTTCCGGCGACGCATCTTGAAGATGGTGACCTTGGCATGACGACCGTGCGACACAACGGTGGCCTTGACGGAAGCCCCACTGACCAGCGGCGTACCGAACTTAATCGATTCGCCTTCGCCCACTGCGAGAACCTGGTCGAGCGTGATTTCAGCGTCAATGTCAGCCGGTATCTGTTCTACTTTGAGTTTTTCGCCAACGGCAACCTTGTACTGCTTGCCGCCGGTTTTTATGACCGCGTACATTGAGAACCTCACTCTGGATCCAATTTTTCCGCACACCACGCGCGGAAAACACGTGATTATACATGGGCTTAGCACCGAAGTCAAAACCGATCGACGATTGCCGCGCGCAGGCCTCGGCCGAACGGTCAAATTCATGGCTGCGGCACGTGTGACAGACCGGGATATCTCGGATTCGACTTATAATCCGCCGCATCACCCAATTCCATCATCATGTCGTCGTCCACCGCCTCCCCCACCCTCAGCGCCGCCCATCTGCTCGCTCCGATCAGCAGTGACATGGAGCAGGTGAATCGCGTTATCCGGCAAAGCCTCGCGTCCGACGTGCTGCTGATCAACCAGATCGCCGAGTACATCATCGGCGCGGGCGGCAAGCGGCTGCGCCCGGCATTGCTGCTGCTCGTCGCCGGCGCACTCGGCGAGACGTCGCATCAGCGGCACGTGCTGGCCGCCGTCGTCGAGTTCATCCATACGGCCACGCTGCTGCATGACGACGTCGTCGACGAATCCGAATTGCGCCGCGGCCGCCAGACCGCCAATGCGCTGTTCGGCAACGCGGCGAGCGTGCTGGTAGGCGACTACCTCTATTCGCGCTCGTTCGAGATGATGGTCGGCGTCGGCAAGATGCGCGTGATGGAGATCCTGTCCGAAGCGACGACGATCATTTCCGAAGGCGAGGTGCTGCAGCTCCTCAACATGCACGACGCGGACGTCGACGAAACGCGCTACATGCAGGTGATCCGCTACAAGACGGCCAAGCTGTTCGAGGCATCGGCACGTCTGGGCGCCGTGCTCGCGGGCGCCGATGCGCCGACCGAAGCCGCCGCTGCCGAATACGGCCGCCGGATCGGTACCGCGTTCCAGATCATGGACGACTGGCTCGACTACGCGGGCACCGTCGAGGCAATGGGCAAGAATGCCGGCGACGACCTCCGCGAAGGCAAGCCGACGCTGCCGCTCATCTATCTGATCGAACGCGGCACGCCCGAACAGTCGGCGCTGGCACGCGAGGCGATCGAACAGGGCGGCACGGATCGCTTCGACACGATCTTCGAAGCGATCACGCGCTCGGGCGCACTGGATCACACGCTTGAATGCGCACGGCAGGAAGCACAGGCGGCAGCGGCGGCGATCGCAGCGTTCCCCGATTCGATCTACAAGGAGAGCCTGCTCGCGCTGTGCTCGTACTCGACGTCGCGGCAGTCGTAAGTGCATGCCGTGCGTCGCCGCCAACGCTGCGACGACGCACGTTCGACACGGGCAAATTACCTGTCTCGAAAAATTTCTTCTCCAAGGCCTTCCCTTTTTGAAGAAACGTCGTTATAGTTATGTTCTTGCTCGACGACGCAGCGGTCTTGAAGAAGACTGCGAAATCGGAAGAGTCCAAATCGGGGTGTAGCTTAGCCTGGTAGAGCGCTACGTTCGGGACGTAGAGGCCGGAGGTTCGAATCCTCTCACCCCGACCAGATTTGTAAAAAACCGTGCACTCCGTGCACGGTTTTTTTTGCCCGGCCGCCGCAGGCCCCTCGTGTCGCGCACGACACGTCGCGGTCGCCGGCCTCTGCTATATTCCCTCCATCCCTGTCCTTCACTGCCCTTTCCAACGCGTGGACCAAATTCCCTTATGGGCGCAAATCGGCGCCGTCTTCCTGCTTCTCCTCTGTTCCAGCTTCTTTTCCATTTCCGAGACCGCGATGATGGCGCTCAACCGCCATCGGCTGAAGCATCTCGCGAGCCAGGGCGCACTCGGCGCGAAAACCACGCAGGGCCTGCTTGCGCGCACTGACCTGCTGCTCAGCGTGATCCTGATCGGCAACAACCTGTTCAACACGATCATCCCGGTTCTGACGACGTCGCTCGCGCTGCATACGTTCGGCCGCAACAACCTTGCGCTGTCGATCGCGACCGGCATCGTCGCGTTCCTGATCATCGTGTTCGCGGAAATCGCGCCGAAGATCGTCGGCGCGACCTTCCCCGAACGCATCGCGCTGCCCGCGAGCCTCGTGATCGCGCCGCTGATGCGCGTGTTCAAGCCGGTCGTCTGGTTCGTCAACGCGCTCGCGAACGGCGTGCTGTGGGTGCTGCGCATCAATACGAAGAAGGGTCGCGACCAGCGAATGTCCGCCGACGAGCTGCGGGCCATCGTGCTCGAATCGAGCAGTTTCATGCCGACCAAGCACCGCAGCATCCTGCTCAATCTGTTCGACCTCGAGAACATCACGGTCGACGACGTGATGGTGCCGCGCCGCCAGATCGAATCGCTCAACTTCTACGCACCGCTCGACGACGTCCTGCACCAGATCGAAACCTGCTATCACAACCGGCTCGTCGTCTACGAAGGCGACATCGACAAGGTGCTCGGCGTGCTGCACGTCCGCAAGACGCTGACCGCGCTGCACAACCAGGAGTTCGACCGCGAGACGCTGCGCACGCTGCTCGCCGAGCCGTACTACGTGCCGTCCGGCACGCCGGTGGTCCAGCAGCTCCAGTTCTTCCAGGAAACGCGGCAGCGGACCGCGCTCGTCGTCAACGAGTACGGCGAGCTCGAAGGGCTCGTCACGCCCGAAGACATCATCGAGGAGTTGATCGGCGAATTCACGACGTCGATGCCGCGCAGCGAACGCGCGGGCGGCTGGGACGAGAACGGCGAATGCATCGTCTCGGCGAGCATGCCGCTGCGCGAACTGAATCGCTGGCTGCACCTGAAGCTGCCGACCGACGGGCCGAAGACGCTGAACGGACTGGTGCTCGAAATCCTCGAGGAAATTCCGGAAGACGACGTGTGCCTGAAAATCGGCGACGTGATGCTCGAGGTAATGCGCAGCGACGATCAGGCCGTGCGCACCGTCAAGCTCTTCAAGCCGCGCGGCTCGCGCACCGCACGCGCCACCGCGCGCTAGCCGAACGGCTGACTGCCGGCGCCGCCTGCGACGCGCGACCATCTGCTGGTCACGGTCAACAGGCGGCCAGCGAGCCGGCTCACATGCATTTCCCTCCTCCCGGGGCGCCGCTGCGCACGCAGCCGCCGCCCGCCCACTCCGATGCGTCGCCCGCCACCGCACCGCGCGCGCTCGACGCAGCCCAGCTCGACGATGCGCCGGCCGTGCGGCTGCTGACGGACACGCTTCACACGGCACGCGTGCGCGACGCATCCGACATCCACGTCGAGCCATTCGAAGCCGGCTGGCGCATCCGCCTGCGCATCGACGGCGTGCTGCACGAACATGCGCGGCCGCCCCTTCACCTGCGCGACGCGCTCGTCACGCGGATCAAGGTGCTCGCGCGCATGGACATCGCCGAGCGGCGGCTCCCGCAGGACGGCAGGCTGCGCATCGCGATCGACGGCGGTACGCGCGGCGACTTCCGGGTCAGCTCGCTGCCCACGTTGTTCGGTGAAAAGCTCGTGCTGCGGCGCCTCGAAACGCTGCCGCCCGACCTCACGCTCGCCCGCCTCGGCTTCGACACGCAGCAGGCGGCCGCGATGGAGGCTGCGATCCGCGCACCGCACGGCCTCGTGCTCGTCACGGGCCCGACCGGCAGCGGCAAGACGCTGTCGCTCTACTGCGCGCTGCAGATGCTCGATCGCGACGCCCACAACGTCTGCACGGTCGAGGATCCCGCCGAGATCCAGCTCGACGGCATCAGCCAGGTCGGTGTCGCCGAAAAGGCGGGGCTCACGTTCGCGACCGCACTGCGCGCGCTGCTGCGGCAGGATCCGGACATCATCATGGTCGGCGAGATTCGCGATGCGGAGACGGCCGACGTCGCGATCAAGGCCGCGCAGACCGGCCATCTCGTGCTGTCGACGCTGCACACGAACGACGCGCCGGCCGCCGTCGCGCGGCTGCTCGACATCGGTGTCGCACCGTACAACCTCGCGGCCGCGCTGCACCTCGTCACCGCGCAGCGTCTCGTCCGGCGGCTGTGCACCGCCTGCCGCGTGCACTCTGGCGCACCGGTACCCGTCCTGCGTGAAGCCGGCTGCGACCCGGCTGCCCTGGCAGCCGGATGGCGGCCGTTCGTCGCGCGCGGCTGTTCGGCCTGCCACGGCATCGGCTATCGCGGCCGTGTCGGCCTGCATCAGACGATGCCGGTATCGCCCGGGCTGGCGGAACGCATCGTCGCACGGGCGAGCGTCGGCGAACTCGCGCAATGCGCGGCAGCCGAAGGCGTGCGCAGTCTGCGCGACGCCGCGCTCGCTCGCGTCCACGACGGCACGACAAGCATCGCGGAAGCCCTCGCCGCGACACCTGCGGCATGAGCATGCGCACGCCGCCGCGCGAAACCCGCTTCGCGTGGCGCGGCCGCCGTCGCGACGGCGCGCCGCGCCGCGGGATCGTCGTCGCGTTCGACG
>NZ_JAAGPP010000053.1:0-52062 GCF_017104975.1 Burkholderia sp. Ac-20344 | reverse complement strand
AGCGCGGCCAGTTCGCCGCGCGTCACCACCTGCTCGCCGCACCGCAATGCGACGGCCGCCGGCTCGCGCGCGGCCGATGCGAAGAAGCCGGCATGCAGCGTGCGCGGCCGCCCGGGCGCGGGCACCGCGTTGAGCGCATCGCGCATGCGACGCTGTGCGGACGGCAGCTCGACTGCGACCGGCAGCCGCCAGTCGCGATCGCACAGCGCCTGCACGAGCGCGACATACGCACCGAACATCGCATCGATCATGCCGTCCGGAAACAGGCCGTCGACGCTGTCCCACGCGAGCAGCGCGCCGTCCGGCACGCGATAGAGCTGATGGTCGAGCCACACCTGCGGCGTCTGCGAAATCATGTCGTGCAGATCGCCGAACACGCGCGCGAACGCGTCGGGCACGAACGGCGCATCGCCGAGATTGCACGAGAACACGACGGGCGCCGCGCGCGGCGCGCCTTGCCGGCGCGCATCGCGCAGCACGTCCAGCGCCGGATACGCGGCCTGCGCGATCGCGCCGTGCAGCCGCTGCTGGAACGCGCGCACCGTGTCGGCCGCGCTCGCGTCGGCGCGCATGTCGCATTCGACGAGCAGCAGCGTCGTGAAATCGGCGATCACGCGACCAAGATCCGGCGCATCGCCATGCCGGTCGAACAGCGGCACGTTGAGCAGGAACGCCTGCCGGCCGCTCCAGCGCGCGAGCACCGCGGCGAACGCCGCGCCGAACACCGACGACACCGTGACGCCGTGCTGCGCGGCCCGCGCCTGCAGGCGCGCGAGTTCGGCCGTGCTCAGCGTATGCGCGACGCGGCTGAAACGCGGCGCGCGAATCGTTCCGGCGCACGGGCAAGCGGCAGCGCCGGCCCTTCCGGCAGCGTCGCGAGCCGCGCGTGCCATGCATCGCGTGCCGCAGCCCGCGCGTCGCGCGTATCGGCCGCGCGACGCGCGAGCCAGGCCGGGAACCACGTCGACGGCGCGTCGGGCAACGCCGACGGCTCGGCATACGCGGCGCCGATTTCCTGCATCAGCAGCCGCACGCTGTCCACATCGGCCGCGAGCAGGTCGACGCTCAGCCACACGCGATCCTCGCCGCCGGGCATCTGCACGAGCCCCATCATGAAGACCTGTGCATGCTCGACGTCGAGACATTCGTGCGACCGGAACGCACGCAGCGACACCCATTCGGTTTCCGCATCGGCGGCTGCCCTGTCGCGCCAGTCCGCATGCGCGAACACCGGCGCGTCCGGCGCCGCGACGATCTGCTGGCGGCCACCGGTGAAGCGCGCACGCAGCATCGGATGGCGCTCGCGCACGCGCCGGCATGCCGCGTCGAGACGAACGGGATCGATCCCGCGGCTACGAAACTCGAGGAACGCGTGACAGCTCACGTTGCCGAGCACCTCGCCGTCGCCGCGGCCGAGCCAGTACGCCTGCTGCACCGCGGACAGGTCGAACGGCGCATGCACGTCGACATCGGCAACCTCGATAGCTTCGACGTCAGACGCCGCGGGCGCGATGCGCGGCGCATTCGCGAGCAGCTCGGCCCACGCGCCGAGCGTCGGCGTGCGCGCAAGCGCATCGAACGTCAGCGCGTAGCCGAGCCGGTTCACGCGCGTCTGCAGATACATCAGCCGGATCGAATCGAGGCCGCAGCTCAGCAGGTCCTCGTCATCGTCGAGCGACGCGATTTCGTCGACGGGCTCGTCGAGCAGCTCGGCGATCATCGCGACGAGCTGCGAGCGAAAGGCAATGGGAGAAAAACAGGAAGGATCGGAATGATCGATTCTTGAATCGACAGCGGTCTGGCTCATGGGCACGCCTTGTATGGGTCGTTAGATGGCGGATCCGCGCGGCGGCGGCCACCCGTGAATGAGAATCTATCTCATTCACACCCATGAGCCCGGTCGATTGCTTTAGGCGGCCGGTCAGTTGTTTTAGATTGCCGCGCTCTCCAGTTCGACGTCGTCGATCGCGTTCGAAGACGCCCGAATATCGCTCGGCGAAATGCCGTAGCGCTTGCGGAACGCGATCGAAAAATGCGCGGGGCTGTAGCCGACGCGGTACGCGACGGTCGACACGTTCGCGTCCTCCGCGCACAGCATCGCGTGCGCGGTCCGCAGCCGGTATTCCTGCAGGTACGCATACACGCTCGTGCCGAACACCTTGCGAAAACCGGCCGTCAGCTTGCGCGAATTCATCCCCACCCGGCTCGCGAGCGCGTCGAGCGTCGGCGGCTGCTGGAGCTCGCGCGTCAGGATGTCGCTCGCCGCGTACACGCGCTCGACATCCGACGACGTGACGCGCACGTCCGCCGGCGCGAACTGCCGCTGCGTCGCCAGCAGCTGCGCGCTCAGCGCGGTCAGCTCGAACGCCTTGGCCTTCAGGTAGTACTCGCGCACCGCGCCCTCGAACGGGCACGTCGCGATCTGCACCGCGAGCGCCTGCAGCGCCTTCGACGCCGGGCAACTGACGATGCGCGGATCGCCGCCCGTCGGCGCGAGCATCTTCTCCGGCAGCAGGCTCAGGTTGCGGTCGAGCGCATCGAGGCCGAGCTGCACGATCGTGTAGCGCAGCGGCGTGTCGCGGTCGTAGATCTGGTGCGTCGTGAATTCGCCGTCGTTGGCGATCACGCACAGGCCCGGCCCCTTGATGCATTGCTCGGGCTGGCCCGGCACGCGGCAGCGCAACTGCCCGCTCTGCACGAGGACGAGCTTCAGCCCTTTTTCGAGCGGCTCCTCGTACCAGTCGCGGCTGTCCGAGCACAGCGTGCCGCTCATGAGTTTCATGCCCGCGTCGATGTGCACCACGCCCGGATGATTGCCGGGCACGAGCACCGGCGGGTGACGTCGTGACGAAGCGAAGGAGGTCGAGCTCATCGGAGGTCCGTTGGTTAGGCGGCACGCGCGGCCCGGCGCGCGCCGGCGGCAACCGGCCGATTGTCCGGCCGGGCCGGGCGGGCGCCGCGCGACAGGCGCCCGATCGAATGAAATTGCCGCGATATCGAAAGAAACGGCGTTATCGCGGCACTTGTTACAAATGATAATACCTCTCATTTACATTTTCTGACAACTTGCCGGAACCCAAGGTCAGCGCATGCAATCCTCCCTTCCCTCCATGGCGCCGGCCCTCCCGGCCGACGCGCCCGACTGGCCCGACGACTTCGCGCGCCGCTATCGCGACGCCGGCTATTGGCAAGACACGACTTTCTTCGATGCGCTCGACGCGCAAGCGCAGCGCGATCCCGATGCGCTCGCCATCGTCGACGGCGCCTGCCGGCTCAGCTATCGCGACCTGCTGGCGCGCATCCGCCAGCTTGCGGGCGGCCTCGCGCGTCTCGGCCTGGCGCGCGGCGACGCGGTCGTCGTCCATCTGCCGAACGGCGCGCGCTTCATCGAGACGTGCTTCGCGCTGTTCCAGCTCGGCGTGCGGCCGGTGCTCGCACTGCCCGCTCACCGTCACTACGAGATCGGCGCGTTCTGCCGCTTTGCCGGCGCGCGTGCGTATCTGTGCGCGGCGCAACTCGGCGAGTTCGACTGCCGGCCGCTCGCGGCCGCGCTGCAGGCCGACTGCCCGACGCTCGAGCACGTCGTGATGGCCGGCGACGATCACGCGTTCACGCCGTTCGATGCGCTGTACGACGCGCCGCCGCTGCGCGAATGCGCGGCACGTGCCGACGACATCGCGTGCTTCCAGCTGTCGGGCGGCACGACCGGCACGCCGAAGCTGATCCCGCGCCGCCACCGCGAATACCTGTACAACGTGCGCGCGTGCAGTGCCGCGAGCGGCTTCGATACCGACACCGTGTATCTCGCCGCGCTGCCGATGGCGCACAACTTCACGCTGTGCTGCCCCGGCACGATCGGCGCGCTGCTCTCGGGCGGCCGCGCGATCACGACCGGGCGGCCCGAGCCCGAGCAAAGCTTCGCGCTGATCTCGCAGGAGCGCGTCACGCATACCGCGCTCGTGCCGCCGCTCGCGCTGCTGTGGCTCGACGAACAGCCGCAACGGCAGGCCGACCTGTCGAGCCTGCGCGTGCTGCAGGTTGGCGGCGCGCGGTTGATGGACCACGCAGCCGCGCGCGTGACGCCCGTGCTCGGCTGCAAGCTGCAGCAGGTGTTCGGCATGGCGGAAGGGCTCATCTGCTGCACGCGGCTCGACGATTCACCCGAACGGATCGCGCAAACGCAGGGCCGCCCCGTGTCGGACGGCGACGAAGTGCGCATCGTCGACGATGCCGGCGAACCGGTCGCGCCCGGCGAGATCGGCGAACTGCAGGTGCGTGGCCCGTACACGATACGCGGCTACTACCGGCTCGCCGAGCACAACGCGACCGCGTTCACGGCCGATGGCTACTATCGCAGCGGCGACCGCGTGCGGCGCACCGCGGACGGCGACCTCGTCGTCGAAGGCCGCGACAAGGACCAGATCAATCGTGGTGGCGAGAAGGTCTCCGCGGAGGAAGTGGAGAACCTGTTGCTCGCGCATTCGCAGGTGCACGACGCGGCGGTGGTCGCGATGCCCGACCCGCTGCTCGGCGAGCGCACGTGCGCATTCATCGTCGCCCGCGCGCCCGCGCCGACACGGTTGACGCTGAAGCGCTACCTGCGCGACTGCGGGCTCGCGGCCTTCAAGATTCCCGATCGCATCGAGTTCATGCCGCGCTTCCCGGAAACCGGCATCGGCAAGACCAGCAAGAAATCGCTGCGCGACCTGCTGCGCCGCCAGTTGCAGGCGGCCGCCGCATGAGCGCACGCCCGACCGATTCGAACTGGATCCGCGAACTGCGTCTGTCGCCGTGCCCGCGCGCGCAGCTCGTCTGCTTCCCGCACGCCGGCGGCACCGCGAATTTCTTTCGCAACTGGAGCCGCGCGCTGCCGTGGGACGTCGACCTGCTCGCGCTGCAGTATCCGGGCCGCGAGGAACGTTTCGGCGAACCGTGCGCGGCGACGATCGACGCACTCGCCGGCCCCGCCGCCGACGCGCTGCAACGCTATGCCCACGCGCCGCTCGTGCTGTTCGGGCACAGTCTCGGCGCGGCGCTCGCGTACGAGGTGGCGGTGCGGCTCGAAGTGCGCGGTGCGGCGCCGCTTTACCTGGCCGTGTCCGCGTTGCCGCCGCCGCATCGTCAGCGCCTGTCGGACCTGCACCTGCAATCCGACGACGCGCTCGTGGCCGATGTCGCGCGACTGTCCGGCGAGCACGCCGCGCTGCTCGCCGATCCGGAGATGCGCGCGATCTACCTGCCGATGATCCGCCACGACTACCGCGCGATCGAGACCTATCGCCGCGACCGGCCGCCCCGCCTCGACACGCTGCTCGGCGTGATGCTGCCGCTCGCCGACTCCGAGCTCGACAACGACGAAGCGCACGCGTGGCAGGACGTCGCGTCGCGCCCGATCCGCATCGAGACGTTCAACGGCGACCACTTCTACCTGCGACACCAGTACCCGGCGCTGATCGCGCATCTGGTCGAACGGATCGACCAATCCCTTCGTTATGGAAAGGAGACCACATGAAGACACCGGACGCCTGCACGGGGCTTCCCGACATTCGCGAAGCCATCGATCGCCTGGACGCCGACATCATCGAAGCGCTCGGCCAGCGCATGCAATACGTGAAGGCTGCTTCGCGCTTCAAGCCCGACGAAGCGAGCATCGCCGCACCGGAACGGGTGGCCGCGATGCTGCCCGACCGGCGCCGCTGGGCCGAACAGGCCGGCCTCGACGGCAACTACGTCGAGACGCTGTTCTCGGGCCTGATCGAGTGGTACATCGCGCAGCAGACGCAGCACTGGCGCCGGCAACGGGGGCTCGCATGAGCGCCGGCCTCCCGCTGCTGCACGACACGTTCGCTCGCGCGGCCCGCCGCGCCGCCGACACCGGCACGCCGACGCTCGCATCGGTGTCGGTGCCGCTGCGTCCGCTCGACTTCTTCGACCTGATCGCCGCGTGGGACGACGGCGCCACGCCGTGGTTCTTCCACGAAGCCGGCGATGCAGCCGTCACCCTGCTCGGCTGGGACTGTGCGCTCGAACTGACCGCCACCGGCGATACGCGTTTCGCGCAGATCGATGCGCGCTGGCGCACGCTCGTTCGCGATGCCGTGACGGCCGGCCCGCAACCGCCGCGCCTCGTCGGCGGCTTCCGATTCGATCCGCGCGGCGCGCGCAGCGCACACTGGGCACCGTTTCCCGACGCAAGCATGACGGTGGCCAGGCTGCTGATCGTGCGCGAAGGCGATGCGCACTGGGCCGTCTGCCAGCACGTCGTCGCCGCGCACGACGATCCGGCCGCGCTCGCGCATGCGTGCCTCGCGCGCATCGAGTCGCTCGGCACGCTCGCCGCCGCCCGCGACGACGATGCCCCGCATCTGCTGCACACGCAGGCGCTGCAGGCGAGCGAATGGCAGCACGAAGTCCGGCGCGCCGTGGAGGCGATCCACGGCGGCGCGTTCGGCAAGGTCGTGCTCGCGCGCGACGTGCTCGAACGATACGCACGGCCCGTTGCCGTCGCGCCGCTGCTGCGCCGGCTGCGCACGCGCGACGCGCATGCGCACCTGTTCGCGGTCCGCCGTGAAGGGGCCTGCTTCGTCGGCGCCACGCCGGAGCGGCTCGCGCGTGTCGCGGCCGGCGACGTGCGCACGCATGCGCTTGCCGGGACGATCCGGCGCGGCGCCACGCCCGACGACGATCGCGCACTCGGCGCGGCGCTGATGGATTCCGCAAAGGAACGGCTCGAACACGCGCTCGTCGTCGACGCGATCCGCACGGCACTCACGCCGCTGTCGCGCGCGCTCGACGTGCCCGAGCAACCGTCGCTGCACCGGCTGCCGAGACTGCAGCACCTGAGCACGCCGATCCGCGCGACGCTGAAGGCGGACGCGACGCTGCTGCAGGTCGTCGCGGCGCTGCACCCGACGCCGGCGGTAGCCGGCCATCCGCGCGCCGCGGCACTCGACCACATCCGCGCGCATGAAGGCTTCGATCGTGGCTGGTATGCAGCGCCCGTCGGCTGGATCGACGCGCACGGCAACGGCGACTTCAGCGTCGCGCTGCGCTCCGCGCTGCTCGACGGCGGCGCCTGCCGGCTGTTCGCAGGCTGCGGCATCGTCGCCGATTCCGAGCCGGCCAACGAATATCAGGAGACCGAACTCAAGTTGTCGGGCATGCAGGCCGCGATCCGCGTGCGCGATGCGGCGGCGGATGCAGATGCACGTGGCCCGGCAACGGTTTCAGCCTCGTCGACGGTCGAGTGATACTTCGTCACGGAGGCCGCCCGCATCACAACAGCGGCAGCGTGAGCCGGATATGATCGGCGAACGCCGCCGTCAGGTGCGATGGCCGCTTGCGATCGAACTTCAGCGCAATACCCACGGCCGGCAACGGCGGCAAGCGCGGATCGCCGGTGACGATCGCCAGGTCGGCCGGTACCGCCGTCTGCGTCATCACCGCGAACGCCTGCCCCGAACGCACCAGCGCGATCAGCCCCGCGAGACTGCTGCTCGCATACGCGACGCGGTAGTCGCGGCCCGCGCGATCCAGCGCCTCGCAGGCCGCGATGTGATCGAGCGTATCGCGATCGGACAGCGCAAGCGGCAACGGATCGAAATGCGCGGGCGCCAGCCCCGGATAGCCGATCCAGACCAGTTGCTCGCGGCGAATGATGGCGTCGTTCGCGTCGTCGTCCGGCAATGAAATCATCGCCAGATCGACCGCGCGTTTCTCCAGCTGTTCGATGAGCCGCGGCGTCGGCCCGCAGACGACTTCGACGATCGCCTGCGGATGCTGGCTCGAAAACTGCCGCAGCAGCGAAGGCAGCCAGACCTCCGCGTAATCGTCCGGACATCCGAAACGGATCGTCCCCGACAACCCCGTGCCGCACAGGTCGGCCATCGCCTCGTCGTGCAGCCGCAGGATGCGCTGCGCATGCACGAGCAGCCGCTCGCCCGGATGAGTCAGCACCACGCCGCGGCCGGTACGCTGGAACAGCGGCTGGTCGACGACCTCCTCGAGCCGCTTCATCTGCTGGCTGAGCGCGGACTGGGTCCGGCCGACGCGCGCGGCCGCGCGACTGAGCGCACGCACCTCGGCGATCACGACGAACGAGCGCAGCAGGTCGATTTCGAGCGAAAGCCCCAAGGTATTAGCTCCTTTTCTACCTTGCATAAGAACTATTCGTTTCCATCAAACCAGACACGCGCCTAGACTGCAAGCGATCCCTGCCCCTCGCCCCTTTGCCTTTGTCTGGAGACGCCCGATGTCCCTGAACGACGACCCGACCTTCTGGCACAACGCCAGGCAGCACCTGGTCCGCTACGGCGGCACGTTCGAGCCGATGATCATCGAGCGCGCGAAAGGCAGCTTCGTGTACGACGCGGACGGCCGCGCGATCCTCGATTTCACGTCGGGCCAGATGAGCGCGGTGCTCGGCCACAGCCATCCGGAGATCGTCTCCGTGATCGGCGAATACGCGGACAAGCTCGACCACCTGTTCAGCGGGATGCTGTCGCGGCCGGTCGTCGATCTCGCGACCCGCCTCGCCGACATCACGCCCGCCGGGCTCGATCGCGCGCTGCTGCTCAGCACCGGCGCGGAATCGAACGAAGCGGCGATCCGGATGGCGAAGCTCGTCACCGGCAAGTACGAGATCGTCGGCTTCGCGCAGTCGTGGCACGGGATGACGGGCGCGGCCGCGTCGGCCACGTACAGCGCCGGCCGCAAGGGTGTCGGCCCGGCGGCCGTCGGCTCGTTCGCGATTCCGGCGCCGTTCACGTACCGGCCGCGCTTCGAGCGCGACGGCGCCTACGACATCCTCGCCGAACTCGACTATGCGTTCGACCTGATCGATCGCCAGTCGAGCGGCAACCTCGCGGCCTTCATCGCTGAACCGATCCTCAGTTCGGGCGGGATCATCGAGCTGCCGGAAGGCTATATGGCGGCGCTCAAGCGCAAGTGCGAGGAACGCGGGATGCTGTTGATCCTCGACGAGGCGCAGACCGGCGTCGGCCGCACCGGCACGATGTTCGCGTGCCAGCGCGACGGCGTGACGCCCGACATCCTGACGCTGTCGAAGACGCTCGGCGCCGGGCTGCCGCTCGCGGCGATCGTGACGTCCGCGGCAATCGAGGAACGCGCGCACGAACTCGGCTACCTGTTCTACACGACGCACGTGTCGGATCCGCTGCCGGCGGCCGTCGGCCTGCGCGTGCTGGACGTGGTGCAGCGCGACGGGCTCGTCGCACGGGCGAACGTGATGGGCGACCGGCTCCGGCGCGGCCTGCTCGACCTGATGGAACGCTTCGACTGCATCGGCGACGTGCGCGGGCGCGGGCTGCTGCTCGGTGTCGAGATCGTCAAGGATCGCCGCACGAAGGAACCGGCGGACGGGCTCGGCGCGAAGATCACGCGCGAATGCATGAACCTCGGGCTCAGCATGAACATCGTGCAGTTGCCCGGCATGGGCGGCGTGTTCCGGATCGCGCCGCCGCTGACCGTCAGCGAAGCGGAAATCGACCTCGGGTTGTCGTTGCTCGAGCAGGCGCTCCGGCGCGCGCTGTAACGGAACGCCAGGCGCAACGTCACGCGCCTGGAAACCGAGTCAAGCTTCCCGGTCCGAAATACGCTGCGCAATTCGTCGTGATTGTGTACGTTGAGCCGGCGATAGCTCTTGCGAACATGATCGACGACCGTGCTGTCGCGCAGCGCGAAGTCACGCGCAATCTCGCTGCGCGAGCGGCCCAGCACGAGCTGCACACAGAGTTCGCGTTGCCGCTCGGTCAGGCCGAACGCGAAACCGAGTCGTTCGACCCTCAGCCTGAGCGGCGGAAAGTGTTCGATATAGATCACGATCGCGTCGGTACATCGATACGCATTGAAGCGGAATCGCCCCGCCTGGGTGCGGCGCTCGCGCGTCGCGGGTGGCGCCGGGTAGCCGTGCCAGATCCGGTTGAGGTTCGACCGCAGCGGCGCGAGCCAGTCCGGCAGGCGTTCGTGACGGTAGAACGCGAGCGGCTCGCCGGTCGCGAGCGCCAGCATCCGGATCTGCGGCAGTAGCAGTGGGTGTCCGGCTCGGCATGGTCGCTCGTGTATCGGGTGGGGGTAGCGTTGGCGCGACCATGCACGGCCGACGGATAGACGGCGCGCGGAAGCGCGCCCGGCGTTCCTTCATGCCGAGCGCGACATGCTGAAAAACACGAACCGCATCCGGCCGTGTTGGGGGGTACGTACGTGCCTGCCATCGCGCCGCCCGCCCGTTGCAGGCCGGCGGCATCCTGCATCACTCGTGCAAACGAGCCGGCCTGATCCGGTCGTCGGCAAGCCTCAGCCCGCTTCAGCCGCCCACGCTTGCGCATCGGCGCCGGCCGGAATGCGCATCGGGCTCGACGGATCGGTCGCTGCACGCCACACGGCTTCGGCAACGTCCTGCGCACGGGTGATCGGCGCGGATTCGTCGACCAGGCGCGCAAATGTCGCCGCGGCAAATTCCGCGTAAGCTTCGTGCTCGAAGCCGTACATGTTCGCGCGCGCGTTGTCGGCGAAGCGCGTATCGGGCGCACGGCCCGGCAGCACGAGATGCGCGCGCACGCCGAACGGCGCGAGTTCGAGCGCCATCGATTCGGTGTACGCATTGACTGCCGCCTTGCTGGCCCGATAGGCGGCGAGCAGCGGAAGCACCTTCAGCGTGACGCTCGACGTGACGTTCACGACGACGCCGGACCCGCGCCGGCGCAACTGCGGCAGCACGGCTTCCGTCACCGCGATCGTGCCGATCGTGTTGGTCTCGAACAGCGCACGCACGGTGTCGAGCGGCATCAGCTCGGCCGGTGCGGCCGCACCGAAACCCGCATTGTTGACGAGTACGTCGATCGGGCCGGCGGCGTCGATCGCCGCGCGGATGCTGTCGGGGTTCGTGACATCGAGCGCCAGCACGTGCAGGTGTTCCGACGGCGGCAGAACGTCCTCGCGCGGCGTGCGCATCGTCGCGACGACCCGCCAGTCGCGGGCCAGGAAATAACGGGCGATCTCGAGGCCGAAGCCGGAGGAACAGCCGGTGATCAATACGGTCTTCATGCGAACTCACTCCTGTGACGTGTTGAGCATGTGTTCGTACGATAGATGGCCAGATCCGTATTCGCTACAATCGAAAATCCGATTTTCTTTTGCGAGAGTCCGGCGATGATCGATCCGCTAGCCGAGGTCGTGACACTGCTGCAGCCGAGCACGCGGTATTCCAAGCTCGTTCACGGCGCGAGCCCCTGGCGCATCAGCCGGACGGTCGCAGGCGAGCCGTTCTATTGCGCGGTTCTGGACGGCGGGTGCCGGGTCGCGATCGACGGGCATCCGCCGATCGATCTGCTGCCCGGCGATTTCGTGCTGATTCCGGCGGCCTACGGCGTCGCGATATCCAGCCTCGAACTGCCGCCACCGGGCGTCGAAACGGCCGCGCCGGTCGTGCTCGACAACGGCGAATACCGGATCGGCGACGCAGACCGCCCGGTCGACACGCGCATGATGGCCGGCAATTGCAGCTTCAGTTCGCCCGACGCTGCGCTGCTGGTATCGCTGCTGCCGCAATACGTGCACGTGCGTGGCGAACCACGCCTGACCACGCTCGTGCAACTGGTGCGTGACGAATCGCGCGCGCAACGGCCGGCGCGCGAACTCGTGCTGTCGCGCCTCGTGGAAGTCCTGCTGATCGAGGCACTGCGATTCTCGGCCGGCACGGACGCATCGCGCGGCCTCGTGCGCGGGCTCGCCGACAGCCGTCTCGCCGCCGCGATCCGCGGGATGCACGCGCGCCCCGCGCACCCGTGGACAGTCGTCGAGCTCGCGAAGGAAGCGGCGCTGTCGCGCTCGACCTTCTTCGAACGCTTCAGCCGCGCAGTCGGCGTCGCGCCGATGGAATACCTGCTCACGTGGCGCATGGCACTCGCGAAGGACCTCCTCCGCCGCGACGACGGCCGCATCGCGGAGATCGCCGGGCGTGTCGGCTACAGTTCGGCGAGCACCTTCAGCGTCGCGTTCACGCGCCACGTCGGCCGGCCGCCCGCGCAATATGCGCGCGACGAACGGCCAGCGGCGAACGAAACACGTTGAGCACGTGCGCCCCCTGCCCCGCGCGCCCCGTACACTATTCGTCACGCAACGACGACGCGCGACACATCCGATGACGACACCCGCGAAGGACATCCACACGACCGACCACTGGCTCGTCGCGCGACGCGATGCGGAAACCGGCATCGAAAGCCTGCATGCGCATTTCAACGGCCATGCGTACGACGCGCACGATCACGACGACATGCTGGTCGGCTTCACCGAACAGGGCGTGCAGCAATTCCAGTGCCACCGGTCGGTGCATACGAGCGTGCCGGGCCGCGCGATCCTGATCGAGCCGGGTGCGCTGCACGACGGCCATGCGCCCGAAGCCGGCGGCTTCACCTACGGAATGCTGTACCTGCCGCAAGCGTGGGTCGAGCGCGCGGCGCGCCGGCTGGAACTGCCGGGCCTCGGCGGCGTCGAGGCGTCGTTCGGCCATACGCTCGTCGATGATCGCGGCCTCGTCGACGCGATCCGGCGCGCGTTTTTCGCCATCCACGGCAACGAAGGCAAGCTCGCGCGCGACCAGACCCTCGACCGCCTGCTGATCCGGCTCGGCGGCGAACTGCGCGGCCCGCTCGCGCTGGAAAGCAGCGTCGTGCCGCCCGCGATCGCGCGTGTGCGCGATCTGCTGCATGAACGCATGGACGGCAACATCGGGCTCGACGAGCTGGCCCATGTCGCCGGGATCGACCGGTTCCGGCTGACGCGGCTGTTCCAGCGTGCGTTCGGCACGTCGCCGCACGCGTACCTCGTGCGCTTGCGGCTGCGCGCCGCGCGCCGGCTGCTGGCGGCCGGCCGCACGCCCGCGCAGGCGGCCGCGGACGTCGGCTTCGCCGACCAGAGCCACCTGGGCCGCTGGTTCCGCCGCGCGTACCGGATCACGCCGGCCGCGTACCGGCAGCTGTGCACAAACGTTCCAGACTGATCGCACGCGGCATCCGATCATGAGCGTCTCTACGAGGAGCAATCATGTTCGATACCAAGGTCGCGCTGATCGTGCGCGACGATCTCGCGGCGTGGCAGAAACTCAATGTCGTCGCGTTTCTCGCGACGGGCGTCGCGGCCGAAGCACCCGAAGCGCTCGGCGAGCCTTACGAGGATGCGGCGGGACGCCGCTACGGCCGCATGCTGGGCCAGCCGATGCTGGTGTTCGCGGCCGACCTGAACGGCCTGCAGGCCGCGCACCGGCAGGCGCTGTCGCGCGAACTCACGATCGTGCCTTACGTGCACGCGATGTTTTCGACCGGGCACGACGCCGCCAACCGCGACGTGTTTCGGGCCGGCGACGCGGAGAATCTCGACTTCGTCGGACTGGCGCTGCACGGGCCGAAGAAGGCGGTCGACAAGGCTGTAAAGGGGTTGGCGTTGCATGCGTGATGCATCGGCGTTCGAGTCGGCGATACGACGCTGTAACGGCTACTGCACGCCCAACAACTCCGGCTTGTTCCCGTCCAGCCACGTCGTTACATCAATCAGGAGCGCCGACGCACTATCGAAACACTCGCGAACCGCAGACGCCTGAACCACACATCCCCGGAGTAATCGGACAGATTGCGCTGCTTGCGCAGCGCGTCGAGTACGATCATGCGCTCGACCGGCAGGCCGATTGTCCGTGGAAGCGTCTGGATCGCCGTCTGATGGTGCCCCGGCCGACTCGTCAATGTACGAAAACCGTTCGCGTGCAACGCCAGCATGGCGAGTTGCATGATCGCCTTGTAAGCCGCATCAAAACGGTTTTCGTTGCTCAATCCGGCAAGCTGCGCATCCGCGAGATTTCGTTCAGCTGCTGACAGCAGGCGCGTTGCTTGTTCTCGGTCCGGCTGGACTGCATCGAGACTAATGCCGAGCAAGTTCTGCAAGGTCATGGTCGCTGCCAATTAAGAAAATCTTGGGTTTTCCAAGCACGTCCCGCAAAAAGGCGTCCTGCCCGGCGACGCCCTCACGAAACTCGCCCGGCGACATCACCTTGGGATTGATGTCCCGCCCCAATGTCGTCTGTGCGTCGTAAAGCAGCCGAACCACCGTTGCAAAGCCAACCGAGCCAATCACCATCACGTCGACGTCACTGTCCGCCGTCTCCTGGCCACGCGCGACGGAGCCGAACACGAACGCCACACTGATTTCCTCGGCGCAGGGCAACAACGCTTCGGCCAACACATCACCCATACCCGAGGTCTTTCGCATGATCGAAGCCAGTTCCTCGTAGATTGGACAATTTCGATTGGCGCGATAGAGTACCTGATTGCCTTGCCGATCCCGGCTCAGGATGCCTGCTTCGGCCAGCTTGCTCAGTTCCTTGTGCAGCGTACCGGGCGTCGTGCCCGTCAAACGGGCGATTTCGCGGACGTGCAACGCCTGGTCGGGCCGCAACAGGAGCAGGCCCAGCGCGCGGCGCCGATAGTCACCAAACAGGGTCGAGGCAATTGATCGTAGCATGATTGGCTACAATTGTAGCTCAAATGGCTACAAGGCATAGTCCGGGTCGCCGATTCTGAATTGACTCGGGTGGATCACTCATATGTAGCTTATTTGGCTACGATCAGAGCATATTTGGCTACGTATTTGCTCCGATCAGCACGCAGCCCTCCCCAACATGTCAACGCGCGACCGGGCACGACGCCGCCAACCGCGAAGTGTTTCGGGCCGGCGATGCGGAGAATCTCGACTTCGTCGGGCTGGCGCTGCGCGGGCCGAAGAAGGCCGTGGAAAAGGCCGTGAAGGGGCTGGCGTTGCATGCGTGAACGCTGAAGCCGCCCCGGCAATCCGAATCAGCGATGCGCGAGCACGTTGACGAGCTTGCCGAACGGGTCGCGCACATAGAACCGCCGCACGCCCCAAGGCTCGTCGGCCGGGCCGTATTCGACCGGAATCCCTGCCGCATTGACACGCGCGAGCGCTTCATCGACGTCGTCAACCTCGATCGACAGGTCGGGCGTCGGCGTGCCCGCCCCGCCCTGCGATGCGAAGCTGATCTGCACGTCCATCTGCTCGGCATTGCCGTAAGTCGCGATCCAGCCGTGGTCCATCAGCAAGTCGAGACCGAAGATCCGTTGATAGAAGCGCTTTGCGTCGTCGACCGAGCGTGTGTCGATATTGGCGACGATCCGTTTGACTTTCATCGGGTTCCTTCGCGAGTCGGGCTGTCCCGCGACGCTACACCGGATTCGCGTGCGCAACCCGTGCGTCAGCGGCCGGCCGCCTCCATGTCCGACCGCCGCGCCCGCGCGGGCCGCTCGACGTGCCTGCCGGCCAGCCATACGCCGATTGCAACGACGACGATGCCGAGATAGGTCGTCACCTCGATCCTGTCGCCGAACATCCATGCGGCCCACATCAGCGTCACGGGCGGTTCGAGATAGACAAGCGTCGCCACGCGCGTCGCGGGCATGCGCTTGAGCAGCGCCCACAACGACAGGTACGCGATGAAGGTCGAGAACACCGTCAGCCACACGACCGACACCCACACGCTCGGCTGGGTCGGCACATGCAGGTTGCCCGTGGCGATTCCGCACGCCGCGAACAGCACGAGGCTCACGCAACCCTGCACGAACAGCGGCAGGAACAGCCCGTCCTCGTTGCTGCGCGCGGCCGTCAGCGCGCGGCGCCGCTGATAGATCGTCGCGATCGACAGCCCCAGCGCGGACACCAGCGGCAGCAGGTACATGACGAGCCCGACCGACCCGGCCGGCAGCGCATACTGCCCGCCGATCACGATGCCCACGCCGACGAACCCGACGACGAGCCCGACCCACTGTCGCGCCCCGCTGCGCTCGCTGCCTTCGAGCGACGTCATCGCCGCGGTGATGAGCGGCTGCAACGCTGCGACGATCGCGGCAATGCCCGGCGGCAGGCCATGCTGGATCGCGATATACACGCAGGTCAGATAGAGAAACTGCGACAGGAAGCCGATCACCGCGTGATAGCGGAGTTTCTCCCACGTCAGGCGCCCGAGCTGGCGGTTGAGGACGATCGCCAGACAAAGCGTGACGAGCAGGAACCGCCAGAACAGCAGGTTGAACGCGCCGGCCGTCTCCGCGCCGAGCTTGGCGCCAATGAAGCCGGAACTCCACGACAACACGAAGACGAGCTGGAGCAGGAATAGCTGCATGGGGCGACGGCGCTCAGAAGGTGACCGGGGACAGACGCTGGTCTTCCAGATCCTCGGGGCGAATCGGTTCGAGCCCGAGGCGCCGGTACTGCAGTTCGGCGTCGTCCCTGAGGGCACGCTGCAGCGCCAGCCAGTTGACGAGGGTGCGCGGAATACCGTCGTCCGACGCGAGATGCCAGAAGCCGTTGCCGTCCTCGCGCGTGTACGGGCAGTGAAACGACAGCACGAGCGACATGAATCATTCCCCGGATACGGGCAACGCCCGACCGGCTGCCTGCCGTTGTCTGCCGGTTGACCCGAGAATATGGGATGCCCAATAATTCCGTCAATCGACATTACCTGAATCACTGATTCGGAAAAACGAAATCATGCCGCGCACCCTGGACGTCGACCTGCTGCGCACCTTCCACGCCGTTGCGAAGCTCGGCCGCTTCAAGGACGCGGCCGCCCATGTGAATCGCAGCCCGTCGTCGGTCACCGCACAGATTCAGAAGCTCGAGGAAATGGTCGCGCAGCGCTTGTTTACGCGAAACAACCAGGCCGTCGAACTCACGCAGTTCGGCCACAAGCTGCTGAGCGACACCACCGAGTTTTTGCTGAGCCACGACCGGCTCGTCGAATCGCTGTCGCCGCAGATGCTGACCGGCAAGTTGCGGCTCGGCATCCCCGATTCGTACGCCGCGCACTTCATGGCGGAATTCCTGCCGCGCTTCGCCGCCGACCGGCCGCTGCTCGAACTGACGGTCGAAGCGCGCTCCAGTGACGAACTGCAACTGCTGTTCTCCCGAGGCCAACTCGACATCACGATCGCCGTGGTGCCGAAAGCGCCGCCGCACGCCGAGCTGCTCGGCAAGACCCATCCGGTGTGGGTCGCCGCGCGCACCTTCAAGCTCAATCCCGATGCGCCGCTGCCGATCGCCGTGCAACTGCAGGGCTGCCCGTATCGCGACACCGCGCTGAACGCGCTGAAGAAGGCGAAAATCCCGTACCGGATGCTGCTCGAGAGCGCCAGTTCGCCGGCGGTCGAAGCCTGTATCGCCAACGGCCTCGCGGTCGGCCTGATCGAGCACGATCGCGTGTCCGGCAACCTGACGAGCCACGTCGCCGGGATCGTGCTGCCCGATCTCCCGCCGCACCAGATCACCATCCTGACGGACGACAGCAATCGCGCCGCGCTGCATCTGCGCGACGTACTGAAAAGCACGTTCAGGATCGGATAGCGAAGACAAGGCCGGGAACCGGCCTTGCATGAGAAAGCAAGGAAGGAAGCGCCGCCGGCCCGTTGCAGGCCGGCGGCATCCGGCGTCAACCGCCGAGGTACGCCTGCTTGATCCGGTCGTTCGCGAGCAGGTTCGCGCCCGTATCGGCGAGCACCACGCGCCCCGTTTCGAGCACGTAGCCGCGATCGGCCACGCCCAGCGCCTTGTTCGCGTTCTGCTCGACGAGGAACACCGTGACGCCTTCGTCGCGGATCGTGCGGATGATGTCGAAGATCTGCGCGATCACGAGCGGCGCGAGGCCGAGCGTCGGCTCGTCGAGCAGCAGCAGGCGCGGCTTGCTCATCAGCGCGCGGCCGATCGCCAGCATCTGCTGCTCGCCGCCCGACATCGTGCCGGCCCGCTGCGTCGCGCGCTCCTTCAGGCGCGGAAACAGCTTGAACACGTGCTCGATGCCGTCGTCGATCTCGTGACGGCTCGCGAAGAAGCCGCCCATCTTCAGGTTCTCGAGCACCGTCAGGCTCGGGAACACGCGCCGCCCTTCCGGCGAGATCGCCATCCCCTGCCGCATGATCTGGTGCGTCGACATCGCGGTGATGTCCTTGCCCTCGAACAGCACGCGGCCCGACGATGCGCGCGGCGTGCCGCACACGGTCATCATCAGCGTCGTCTTGCCGGCGCCGTTGCTGCCGATCAGCGTGACGATCTCGCCCTTGTTCACCTCGATCGACACGCCCGCGAGCGCCTCGACCGCGCCGTAGTGCGTATGGACCTGTTCCAGCTTCAGCATCACTCTTCCCCCAGATACGCCTTGATCACGCGCGGGTCGTTGCGGACCGCTTCCGGCGTGCCGATGACGATCGGCCGGCCGTGCTCCATCACGAGGATGCGGTCGGACACGCCCATCACGAGGCTCATGTCGTGTTCGATCAGCAGCACCGACACGCCGAACTCGCGGCGCAGCTTGTCGATCAGGTGCTGCAGCTCGATCTTCTCCTGCGGGTTGAGGCCGGCCGCCGGCTCGTCGAGCATCAGCAGGCGCGGCTCGGTGATCATGCAGCGCGCGATCTCCAGACGCCGCTGGTGCCCGTACGACAGCGTGCCCGCCGGCCGGTTGGCGACCGACGTCAGCCCCATCCGGTCGAGCCACACCGCCGCGCGCTCGAGCGCTTCCTTCTCGGCACGACGATACGCGGGCGTCGAGAACAGCCCCGGCAGCAGCCCCGCCTTCACCTTGCGATGCTGCGCGACGAGCAGGTTCTCGACCACGGTCAGCGACTTGAACAGGCGGATGTTCTGGAACGTGCGCACGAGGCCCTTCAACGCGATCTTGTGGCTCGGCAACCCGCCAATCGCGTGGCCGTCGAGCACGACGTCGCCGCCGGTCGGCTTGTAGAAGCCGCCGACGCAGTTGAACACCGTGGTCTTGCCCGCGCCGTTCGGCCCGATGATCGCGAACACTTCATCGCGGCGCACGTCGAAATCGATGCCGTCCACCGCGAGCAACCCGCCGAAGCGCATCTGCAGCCCGGCGACCTTCAACAGTTCTGCATTCGCGCTCATTGCGGCAGCTCCACGTGGGGACGGCTCGCGGGCAGCAGGCCCTGCGGACGCCACATCATCATCAACACCATCACCAGGCCGAAGATCAGCATCCGGTACTCGGCGAAGCCGCGCGCGACTTCCGGCAGCACGGTCAGCAGGATCGCCGCGAGAATCACGCCGAGCTGCGAGCCCATCCCGCCGAGCACGACGATCGCGAGGATCAGCGCCGATTCGATGAAGGTGAACGATTCAGGATTCACGAGGCCCTGACGCGCCGCGAAGAACGCGCCGCCGATACCCGCGAACGCCGCGCCGAGCGTGAACGCCGACAGCTTGATGCGCGTCGGGTTCAGGCCCAGCGACCGGCACGCGATCTCGTCGTCGCGCAGCGCTTCCCACGCACGGCCCATCGGCATGCGGATCAGGCGGCTCGTCACGAACAGCGTGAAGCCGACCAGCACGAGCGCGAGCAGGTACAGGAAGATCACCACGTGGTCGCCGCTGTATTCCAGCCCGATCAGTTCATGGAAGGTTTTCGCGCCTTCGACGCTGGCGCTGCGCGCCATCTCGACGCCGAACACGGTCGGCTTCGGGATGCCCGAGATGCCGTCCGGGCCGCCCGTGAGGCTCGTCAGGTTGTTCGCGAGCAGGCGGATGATTTCGCCGAAGCCGAGCGTGACGATCGCGAGATAGTCGCCGCGCAGGCGCAGCACCGGGAAGCCGAGCAGGAAGCCGAACGTCGCGGCCGCGATCGCGGCGAGCGGCAGGCACTCCCAGAACGACAGCCCGAAGTACTGGTTCAGCATCGCGTACGTGTAGCCGCCGACCGCGTAGAACCCGACGTAGCCGAGATCCAGCAGCCCTGCGAAACCGACCACGATGTTCAGCCCGAGGCCGAGGATCACGTAGATCAGCGCGAGCGTCGCGACGTCCACCGCGCCGCGCGAGCCGAAGAACGGCCACACGAGCCCGACCGCGAGCAGCACCCAGACGATCACGCGCTGCTGCTGCGCGCCCATCGCGGGCATCGCCGGCAGCTTCACCGCCGATTTCGCGCGCACGAGCCACGGCTTGAACAGCTGGAACAGGAACACGCCCGCGACCGCGATCCACACCGGCCGCCAGTGCGGCGTGAGCACCACCTGGTAACCTTCGAGCTTCAGCTGCAGCCCGAGCACCGGGATCGTGAGGATCGCCGTCAGGAACGCGGCGGCCACGGCATTTTTCAGCGACTGGCCGACCGACGCGTCGGCGGCAGGGCGGCGAACGGAAATGACTTGACTCATCTGCGTCTCCCTCAAACCTTTTCGATGTCCGACTTGCCGAGCAGGCCGGTCGGGCGGAAGAGCAGGATCAGCACGAGCAGGCCGAACGCGACGACGTCCTTGTACTCGGCCGGCATGTAGCCTGCGGCGAAGGTTTCAGCGAGGCCGAGCAGCACGCCGCCGAGCATCGCGCCCGGGATGCTGCCGATCCCGCCGAGCACCGCGGCGGTAAACGCCTTGATGCCCGCGACGAAGCCGATATACGGGTTCAGCTTGCCGATCGTCAGCCCGATCAGCACGCCGCCGACGGCCGCCAGCATCGCGCCGAGCACGAACGTG
This sequence comes from Burkholderia sp. Ac-20344, assembly GCF_017104975.1. Taxonomy (NCBI): domain Bacteria; kingdom Pseudomonadati; phylum Pseudomonadota; class Betaproteobacteria; order Burkholderiales; family Burkholderiaceae; genus Burkholderia; species Burkholderia sp. Ac-20344. The sequence goes on along the minus strand of NZ_JAAGPP010000053.1, from coordinate 31,495 downwards.
AACGAGATCACGCGGTTCGTGTCGATGCCGAGCAGGTTCGCCATCTTCATGTCCTCGGCGCACGCGCGGCACGCACGGCCCATCCGCGAATGCGAGATGAACAGCGTGAGCGCGATCATCAGCACGATCGTCACGCAGACGATCAGCAGACGCGCATACGGCACCGTCACGTCGAAGTCGCCGCCGAGATGGATGTCGAATGCGCCGGAGATCAGTATCGGCACGGATACGTCGCGCGCGCCCTGGCCGATCTGCACGTAGTTCTGCAGGAAAATCGACATGCCGATCGCGGAGATCAGCGGCACGAGGCGCGGGCCGCCGCGCAGCGGCCGATACGCGACGCGCTCGACCGCGAAGCCGTACAGCCCGGTGACGATCACCGACACGATCAGTGCGGCGCCGAGCACGAGCGGCAGCGGATAGCCGGCGGAGATGCCGATTGCAGTAAGTGTGACGAGGCCCACGTACGCGCCGATCATGTAGATCTCGCCGTGGGCGAAGTTGATCATGCCGATGATGCCGTAGACCATCGAATAGCCGATGGCGATCAACGCATAGATCGCACCCAGCGTCAGGCCGTTGACCAGCTGCTGGGCGAATTGGGGAAAGAAGTCAGTCATGTGCGGGAAGCTCCCGTTGGCGCCATGTCGCCTGCCGTCGCCGGATCACGGCGTGGCCGCGCGCAACGCACGGTGTCGTCTCGGGCCGCCCCGTGGCCGCGCAATGGGCAGATGCGCGGACGATACGCAGCCGCCCCGTCCGGGTCTCGGACAGGGCGGCTGCGTGGGCGGGTACTTCGTCTTACTTGGCGGCGGTCTTCGTCGCGTCCTTGTGCCACGTGTACACGACGAACTTGAACGCCTTCAGGTCGCCCTGGGCGTCATACGCGACCTTGCCGATCGGCGTGTCGAACGTCGTCTTGTGCATGTACGCGGCGACCTTGGTCGGATCGGTCGACTTCGCTCCTGCGATCGAGTCGGCGATGATCTTCACCGCTGCGTACGCAGGCATCTGGAACGGGCCGTTCGGATCGCGCTTCTTGTCCGCGAATGCCTTCACGAGGCCCGCGTTGGCCGGATCGGCCGAGAAGTCGGCCGGCAGCGTGACGAGCATGCCTTCCGAGGACGGGCCGGCGATCGCCGTCACGTCCTTGTTGCCCACGCCTTCAGGCCCCATGAACGTGGCCTTCACGCCCTGCTCGCGCGCCTGGCGCAGCAGCAGGCCCATTTCCGGGTGGTAGCCGCCGAAGTAGACGAAATCGACGCCTTGCGACTTCAGCTTCGTGATGATCGCCGAGTAGTCCGAATCGCCGGCGTTGATGCCTTCGAACAGCACGACCGGGATCTTCGCGGCTTCGAGGTCCTTCTTCACCGACGACGCGATGCCCTGGCCGTACGACTGCTTGTCGTGCAGCACCGCGACCTTTTTCGGCTTCACGTTGTTGATGATGAAGTGCGCGGCGGCCGGGCCTTGCTGGTCGTCGCGGCCGATCGTGCGGAAGATGAAGTGGCGCTTCTTGCCTTCCGTCAGCTGCGGCGCGGTGGCCGACGGCGTGACCATCACGATGCCTTCGTTCTCGTAGATGTCGGAGGCGGGGATCGTCGAACCCGAGCACACGTGGCCGATCACGTACTTGATCTTCTGGCTGACGATCTTGTTGGCGACGGCGACGGCCTGCTTCGGTTCGCATGCGTCGTCCATCATCACCACTTCAAACTTGTTGCCGCCCGCACCGCCTGCGGCGTTGACCTGCTCGATCGCGGTGAGCGCGCCGGCCTTCACCATGTCGCCGTATTGGGCGACCGAACCGCTCATCGGACCAGCGATGGCGATCTTCACGGTTTCCGCTTGCGCGGCAGCGGCGCCGGCGGCGAACAGCACGGCGGCGACGGAAATGGACGTAAGACGGGACAGCGTCATCAGGAGCTCCTCGATGTTGTTAGTCATACGGGCAAAGGCGGCATGACTTGCGCAATCGAACAGCACCCGGGGCGAGGACATGGGACACGCCCGAGACACATAGAAGACGGAACTCCAGCGGAATATTGCGTAGCGGGGCCCGGCTCTTGCAGTCCCCGGAGGGGACGTCTGGTTCGGAAAGACATCGTGATGCGTCTTGCATTGCGCAAGCGTTTCGCCTGCCCCGCTTGCCAAATCGCTTGATCGGAGGGATGGTCCGACAGCTGTTGGCAAGGCAGTCGAAATTATATGGGGGTTTTTAAAACGTCTGTCAAAAATGCCGGTCGACTGAGGGAAAACACGGAGGGTTTTGCAGGGGGGCGGTGGCGATCGGGGCGCAACCAGGTGGGGGCGAGAACGTTTGCCTGGGGTGCAATCGGGTTGCTATCCGGTGCGCCGATATGGTTGAATGCCTTGCTGCGCCTGGCGTTCTGGGAGCGTTGATCCTGCGCGGCGCGTTTTTTGGGCTGCCAACGGTTCGATCGCTGGAAATCAATCCACTGAGGATTGATTGGGTGGGCACCAACCCGGGACATTCGACCGAGGCGGCCAACCCTTCTGTTTACAAACAAAACTAAACATATGTAAGTTGATTGTTATTTTTATGAAATAATACGAATTCGCTTCTGCAATCCAGCCAGCCTTCCTGTGAGTCGCGCACACCGCGCTTCGCAACCGCTTCCGGGCCGCTTCGACGGCCCTCCGTCGCCCAGCCGCCAGCCAGTGATCTGCCGTTTTTTTTCATTGCATATCACCTGCTTCGGAACGCTGATGAATCACCCCTTCCGCTTTTCTTCCGCCGCCGCGATCGCGTGTGCGCTTTCTGTTTCCACCGCTAATGCCTCGGGGCGCGATTCGCTGGTTGATCGGTCGGCCGGTGCCAATGTGTTTCGGTCGGAGCGCAGGGCTGCTGCTCGGGATGAGGGGCATGCGGCGCGTATGAGTCGCCGCCAAGTGAAGTACGCTGCGCCCGTGGAACGCACACCGTTCGATACGCCGGATACGCGGCCGCTGCGGGTGACGGGCGATGCGCTTGTGGCGCCGACGCCTTCGGCTGAGGACGAGTCCGATCTGGTATTGCCGTCGAATCGCGTCGCGCTCGGCGCGGGCGGGAGCGATAGTTTTGGTCGCGCCGTGCCTGGATATGAACAGCGCGAACAGAACTGGAATGAATATCTGCGCGCTAACGGCTCGAAGCCTGCCGGAAGCGGCGGTTCGTATGCGCCGCAGCGGCCGTACGATGCTCCGCGCGGTCCGCATGGTGCGCCGAATCCGTTCGATCCTTCGGTGCCGCAACCGGAGACGCGAACGTTTTATGACAACGGCGCGGGGACGCATTGCACGGCTACGGGCGGTGCGGGGACGTCGCGGTCGTCTTGCAATATCGCTTGGTGATGCGCTGGGGCGGCCAGTAGCGACTGCCCTACCCGGCGCGCTGCGCGACGTCGCGCAGCGCGGCCGCATCCCGCGGCGTTGCCTCTTACAGCTGCGTGATGATCAGCCTGCCCGGCTCAATCGTGATCTGCGCCTTTCGGCCCGGAACAAAACCCGCATCGTTGACCAGCCACATCCCACCGATTTTCATGTACGGATAGAACTTGTCCGGTCTCGGTTCCATGGTTTTCGGGGTACCCCACATTTCCTGGATCGTTACGAAACGTTCCGTCTTCGGGGGACGTGCTTTATGATTCGCCTTAGAAGCTGTTGCGAAATTAATCGGGCGCTGTCTTGAGTTTGTTCCAGCAAATCAAGCAGCACGCGAGTGAGAGGAATGCTTCATGCACGTGCGCGTACCGTTCGTAGCGAATCTTGAGCCGTCTGAACGCATGAAGCCAGGCAAAGGAACGTTCGATGAACCAGCGCGTTTTACCGAGGCCACTGCCATGAGGCGAACCGATTTTGGCAAGCAAGGGTGTGATGCCGCGTTCGCGCAGGCGCTGCCGGTGCGGCTCGGAACTGTAGCCCCGGTCACCCTGAACAATTTTCGGCTTGCGCAGAGGACGTCCGCGCTTTCCTCGAATGGGAGGAATTGCCTCGACCAACGCATCGAGTTGCGTGATGTCGTTACAATTCGCGGCAGTCAAGATAGCCGCGAGCGGGATGCCTTGCGCGTCGACGATGAGGTGATGCTTGCTGCCGAGCTTGCGCCGGTCCGTTGGGTTCGGGCCGGTTTTTTTCCCGCCAGCATCGCGCGAACCGAAGAGCTGTCGACAATGGCGCGTGCCATGTCGAGTTGGCCACGACGGCGTAACTCCGCCAGCAACGTCTCGTGGATGCGTTGCCAGACGCCCGCCTCTTGCCATGCAACCAGTCGCCGCCAGCACGCGGTGCCAGAGCCGCAGCCCATTTCATGCGGCAGCAGATTCCAGGCGATGCCCGAGCGCAGCACGAATACGATGCCGGTCAGCACCGCTCGGTCCGGCGTCGGCTTGCGTCCCGCATATCGGCGGTTCCGCGAAGCTCGCTTCGGCAGCAGAGGTTCGATGAGTGACCACAGCTCGTCGTCTATCAGTTCTTGGTGCATCGCTTCCTGTCGGGCAAAACAAGACAGAAAGTTAACACCCTCTCGAAAAAGTTAACAGACCTAATCCGTAATTTCGCAACAGCTTCTAACAGAGTCCAAGCATTTTTTGTCGTCGACGGAGAGGGCGAGTTCCTCGACATCGTTGAATGCCTGCATCCAGAGATCGTCGAACGGCGCAGCGTCCCTTTTGTCAAGCACATCGTCGGAGTCCAGGCCAGTAAAAAAATCGAAAAATCCTGGCTTGGAGATCTCCAAATCGATATCAGTCAAAATATTATTTACATTACATAATACATCGATTACGAGCAACATCATTCGCTCATAATTCTAAATAACTCTATTCCAAGAGCCGTTTTCCGCTTTCTCAGGTTCCACGAATACCCAAATCGCATGACACCGAGTGCAGCGATAGTACATTGCAGAACCTGCCGATCCTGCACCTTCTGAATCAAAAGGAGGTGGAGCAATTTCCGCGAGGACTCCGCTGGCAACGGCAGTGTCACGACGTTGCGAATATTGCTGATATTCCAGGCGTGATACGAACTGTTTTGGCGAACCGACCCTGAGACAGTACGCGCACGCCGGAAGCAACAGTGCGACCACTCCATTGCTCTGGGCTTCGCTTCCTCGTTTAAGCTTCAGCAATTGACCGCGTGGAACTTGTGCCTCGACACGCGCGCCCTCGTTGTCTAACCACACGCGCAGGTGCTGCAAATCAATGTCTCGATTGCGATAGCGACGAAGCATCCTTTGAATATCTTGATTCATGCCACTCACACTCATTTGTCGACCAGAACAATCCAGTCGTCAGACCACGATTTGGTTGTTCCAAGGAACTGATCCTGTCCGCCGGATCCGGCTGCCGGGTAGAACGATGTCTCAGGCTCCCATCCAACCGGCAGCCTCCCGCCTGTCGGGCGATCTCGCTCCCAAAGTCATCACGCTGGATTGTCGGTTCTCCTGCCTGTATCGACACCCCCGACACATCATATGCCTAGGCTGTCTCGCGCCTAGCCGCAGGTGGCGTTGCCCATCGGCGTCGTAGACTTGCCGCTACAGCTCGCCGTGCTGATCTTGGCCGCTCAGGCGGCCGTTCCTGTCGTAGGCAAAGTGCGCCGCATGAGGGTGCTCCCCTCGGTTCTCCGCCGATGCCAGTCGTCTGCCCGCATCGTAGCGGTAGGTAAGTTTCACGTTTGGCGTGCCGTGCGGCACGCGGCACGGAATCTTCTTCGGTAGCAGCGCGAAGCCATTGTGGTACAGCGGCTTGGCGCTGTGCTGCGTGCAGTCGTTCACCGCCTCCTTCGCGCACACGAATACGAAACCAGCCGAGTCGCTTACGATCGGCGCCGCTTCGGGAACGAACTCACGGTAGTTTCCGCGCCGGCTTATTCGCAGGCGCCTTTTGCCAGGCGAGCAATATTCCCGCCTCTCCGCAAGCGTTGTTTACTTCGGGCAAGTCCGTCCCCTTGACCGACCAGAGCCACATGCCGTTTGGAATGCTCTTTAGGGATCCCCGAGATGAGTCAGACGTGATCCACTCCCTCAATGAAAGATCGTTGACGCGAATTTCCAGGTGCTCCTCGTTGAGTACATTCAAGGGATAAATCATCCTGAGTTTTGCTCCTTCATAACTCGCCGAGCCTGGCACCCTACCGGGGAGTTCCCTCGTGAAAAGAGACGTATTCTCAAAAGGGAAAATTCTAGCCAAATTGACGCCAGTCGAATATTTATACGCGACCGATGATTTTTCTGCATCGTAAGCGATGGCGTATTTACAACTCAAGTGCGACGCAACATTCTCCAGAAATACCTCTATCTTTTCATTTATCTCACACACTGGCCTCTCGATCTGCACATCGACAAATGACAGCCCCCCAAATTCCGGAACATTGTTGCCAAATGAAATAGTCGGAGCCCCCCCCTTTTCTCTGTCATTACACACCTGGAATGCAGTGACTTCCCCAGTAGAAATTTTCGCCCTCAAGTCAGAGAGAGTCGTTTCATGATCATCGATAATCCTCTCCCCACCACGAACGACGAACTCCATAAAAATCGCCCTAGTTGCCTCTGCACCAAATTGAAGAAAGAGGTTTTCAGCGACTTCCAGAGCGGACGCGGCCTGTGCCGGATCAGTCCCGTAAATTACGATTCCTGCGCTCATGTCTTCTCAGATTCCTGATATCAAATTATCCAGATCAGTCTTTATCGCCCGCGCATCATACGGATGCTCAAACACCAGGATATCTCCTCGCTCACTTGGAGGAAGATTTTGCATCGCATCATAATTTCGCGTCGTTAGCGTTCGCAATTTTGTACCCATATCGGTCCGGGACGCCATTTCTATGGCATGCACTCTACCATTAATGTCTACAGCCATAATGTCGGGGCGTCGCGCTGAAACCGCATTATCCGTAGCAAAATTGTAGGATCGATTCAGATAAATTTCCTTGAATTTCCCACTCATTGCGAGCTTGTTTGCGATCACTTCTGAGAACTGGTCGTGCCCCGGCGTTCCGTCCTTTTGCCCCTTGCCGTATATCTTCGTACCATTGACTTCCCGTTCTGGGCATTGCTGTAATCCGAACGGATCGACCCACTCGCTCGGCTCATGCACATAGCCCTGAGTCCGGAATCCGCCTGCAAGTCCGAGCGGGTCAATGCTCAGGTATTGTGCTGAGTCCGGGTCGTAATAGCGATGCAGGTTGTAGTGCAGCCCCGATTCCTCGTCGCACCATTGCCCCGGAAACCTCAATGTCTCGTCAATCGGCACAACGTCGCCATCGTTAGCGGCGCCTCGTACCGGCAACACCTTTCCCCAGAGCGTATGAGAGGCTTTGAAGACAGTCTTGCCGCGTACGTCGAATACCGCCTTCGCGCGGCCAACCTGATCCGTCAGGATCGGATAGAGACCATCATTTGTCTCCTGTGCCAGTGGCGCGAAGCTTCCTGGCTCGATATGCCACGTCACCACCTGTCCCGTCGTACCGTCCCGCTGCTCGATCCAGCGCTCGGCCAGAGTCGAACCGTCCCAAAGGAACTTCACGGCTTCGCGACTACCGAGTTGCAGTTTCTCGGTCCGGCGGTTAAAGGCATCGTAGCGGTATAGCCAGACGCCACGTTCGGGTGTCACGACCTTTACGATCCGGTTAAAGCCATCCCACGTGTATTGCCACGTCTTCGGCCGAAACCCAGGCTGTTCGACCGTCTTCTCGATCGTGCGGCCACGTGCGTCGTAACGATAGCGTGCATAGCCGATCCGCTCCGGCAAGCCGCCTCGGCCGTAATGATGAGCGTCCACGGGAGCTTGCCGCCCATGCGCGGCAATGTTCATCGCCGCGTCATAACGGAAGTGCTCAGCAGCCTGTAGCAGACTTTCCGCAGAGACGATCTGGCCACGTGCGTCACGCCGATACTTGAGCGTATCGGCGTCGGTGTCGACTTGCTCCAGTTGTCCGGCCGCGTCGTAGTGATAGACCTGCCTCGTCAATTGCTCGAGCGCACGGGCCGGGTCGATTTGCAAGGCATCGAACGCGACGGTAGGACCCGCGATCTGTCGACGAATGCGGCCGAGCGCATCGTAGTGTTGCTGCGCAACGAACTCCCCCGCTTGCCGACCGATTTCGCGCCCCAAGCCGTCGCGCAGGATCGTTAGCCCGCTTACCTGCGTCAAGGCACCCAACGAATCATATGCGTAGACCGTCTCCCGCCGAGGCGTCATCCGCAGGCGCCGCTGCCCGTCAGCGTCGTAGACGTGCCGCAACAATTCGCCATGCTGATCCTCGCCGATCACACGTCCATTTCTATCGTAAGCAAAGCGCGTCACATGAGAGCGTTCCCCTCGTACCTCGGCCGATGTCAGTCGCCCGCCCGCATCGTAACGGTATGCGAGTTGCACATCACCCGCGTCGACCTCGATAAGCCGATCGTGTGCGTCGTACGAATAACGCCACTGACCACCGTCCGGCAATATCTTGGTTATCAGGCGACCAGCGGGATCGCGCTCATACCGAGTCTCGCGGCCGCCCCAGTCGATCTCGGCCACAAAACGACCAGCCGCGTCGTAGCGATATGTGTAGGACTCGCCCAGTGCGTTGACGACTTTCGTCAACCGGGTCGCGTGATCGTACTCGAAACGCGTGGAATGGCCGACCGCGTCGATCGACGTCGTGAGCAGATCAAATGGGCCATAAGCTCGCTGGATCCTGCGACCGAGCGGATCGATCCACTCGACCGGCAGGCCCTCGCTGTTGTATCGCGTTCGCGACACTGAGCCATCGGGGCGCATAATCGCGCTCAGCAGGCCTCGCGGATTGGCGGGACCGTCGGCAAAATCGAAGCGGGTCACATGCCCGTCGGGCGACGTTTCCTCCAGCACCCGGCCCAGCACGTCAACCTTGCGCCGCAAGCGCGCACCGGTCGGCAACTCGATGTCAGTAAGTCGCAACCGATCGTCGTAATCAAGGCGGGTCTCACGATCACCAGAGACGATGCGCAACAGTTCACCATTCGGGCCGTAGCGGTAGGTCGTCTTGATGCCATCCGGCTCGGTGCGCGCAATCAACCGGTGCAGATGATCGTACTCAAGCGTGATCCGCCCACCGTTCGGCAGAATAACGCCGGTAAAGCGCTGATCGGCGTCATATTCAAGCCAAGTCGCTCGCCCCGATATCTCCGCTATCGAAATCAACTGGCCGCGATCGTCATAGCGATAGTCCGTCCGTCGCCCAAGCGGATCGATCCGGGCCGTCAAACGACCGAGTTCCCATTCGGAGCAGGTGCAATGGCCGAGCGGATCGGTTTCGGCCGTTACAAGACCTTCATCGTTATAGTCGTAGGTCCACTCGCCGTCGACATCGATCACGCGTGTACGACCGGCTTCGTAGATGAACCGACCTGTGTGATAACCCTGCTGCGTGCCAGTCTCGACTACACGACCAGCGGTGTCGTACCGATAGCGGACATCGGTCTGATCGGTATCCCGCCATTGAGTCATCCAGCCGTGCGCGTCGTACGCGTAATGGAACTGCCCAAACTGGCAGCTCGCCACATGGGTGAGCATGCCGTTCAGGTAGTCATAGTCCACGAGTGTTCGGGAATCCCCATCCGCATCGTGAAGAACGATCCGTTGCAGGCGACGGTCGCGCCCGTGATAGGTCACCTCGAGCCGATAGCCGTCGCTATGAGCCATGCCGCTCAAACGGCCAGTAACGTCGTAAGAAAGAACGATCGCGTTACCGTCGAGGTCCTCGATCCGCTCGAGGCGAGAAGAACTGCCGTAGACAAGAGGCGAGAAAATACGCAGTTGCCGCGTATCGCGATCGAAGATACGCGGCTCGAGCCGGCTTCCGACCAGCCGATAACGTGGCTCGCGCAGATTGATGCCGTTGAGCGCCATGTCCGGCGCGTCAAAGCCGATCACAAGACCTGCACCGTCGTGAAATCGCACGAAGCGACCGTCGGCGAATGTCAGATGCTGCGACCAGTTATCCGACCAGCGGTGACCGAGCAATCCATGATCGTCCGATCGAGTCCGATAGCGTCGTTTGAATTCAAGTGGCAGGATGCCCGGAATGGCGAGATCCGTGCGAATCTCCAGCATTTCTCCGGATACCGGATCAACCGGATCCTTGCACTTCGGTCGATTCTCGTCCTTGACGCCGCTCTGTTCAGCGGATCTGGTGGGCTCGGGCCTGAATCTATCGCGCAACCCCTTGCCGGCGAATTTTCCGACACCGCCGCCGACTATCCCCCCGAGCAAACCCGCCAGGAATTCCTGAGTCGCGGACAACTCCGGGTTCTTCGGGCCGTAGTGTCCGGTCGTCTTGTCGATCCAGATGCTGTTACGCCCCGAATTGACTTTGCCGCTACAGTGCGTTTCGTGGCCGATCCGCACCAGCGGCAGGCCGTTGACGAACACGGTTTTGCTGCCGTCGACGAGTGGCTGCGGCACGCCGGAATGATGCTCGCAACTCACCAGGTCCGTGACGCGCGCCACCTTTTTACCTTCAAAATACACATTGCCCGAACCGGTGACGATCTCGCCACAGTTGCTGCCCATGCTTTGGCTGGCCGACGCGAGCGCACCGCCCAACGTCAGGCCGCCCGCCATGCACGCGCCGACGATCAATGCCCCGGCGAGTCCGCCTGTCGCCACGGTCGCCGCCACCGCCACACCAATCGCGACCCCTACGGCAATGCCGGCGAGGATCCCCATAAATCCTGACGAGTGCGCGATCCGATCGCCGATACACGCGGGATGCGGATCGCCACGGCCGATCGTGAGGCCCAGTGCGTCACCGACCTGCGTGAATTCCTTTGAGAGCCATCCCGTCACGCCGACTTTGTCGAGCGCCCACGCTCCACCGACAGCAATCGCCAACGGCAGCATCACCGTACCGGCCGCGACCGCCCCCGCGCCTAAAGCCGCTCCGCCGGTTGCGCCACCCGCCAACGCCGTACCCGCCGCACTCAACCCGGCTGCCGTCCCCTCGAGCGTGGTCAGGCCCGCGTCGGCACCGAGCATCCCGTAGTTGAGGTTCTCGTAAAACGGCTGCTCGGCCGCTTTGGCGGCGTCACCGTCCTCCAGCTTGGCGATCCGATCGAGACGCTGCTGTGCGCTGCCGCTCGGCTCGTTGTAATTTGGCGTGTCCGACATTGCAGCCTCAGATCGGATCGCGCAACTGAAGGCTCTGAATCACTGCCCGGATTTGTTCGCGCTGGGTGTCGCTCAACGTACCGGGAGCAGTGAAGGTCAGCATAAGCACGACCGGCCCGTATTCCACCATCGTCAGCCGCTGATGAATCAGCGCCTGATTGTTCGTCCACGTAAACTCGTGCACGTGCGCGGCGCGCCCGGACACCGTGGCGTCTTCATTTGCGACCTCGGAATAATCCGGCACCTGCTTCGCCACCTTCCGGATTTCGCTTGTCACATATTCGGCAAACTTCATTCCCCATGGCAGCCGCTCGCGCGTGATCACGAAACTCACGCCCTCCGTGCCGGCCGCCGCCGACACGAATACGTTCATCGTCTTGTCCTGCCACTCCACGGGCAGCGCCAACGTGCCTTCCTGCATCTGGTACATGCTTTGTGATCCTGATGGTTGTTAGCCGTTCTTCGGATTGATGTCGGTTCGGGACGCCTGGATATTGATGTTGCTGTCATCGAGGTGAATCACCGAATCGCCCTTATAGATGTCGATCGAGTCAGCCGTCATGTGGATCCGCGTGCCGCCGTCGCCACCGATCTTGATCCAGAGTTCCTTGGCTTCGAGTGTATGCACACCCTGCGGAGTCTTATGCAGCGTATTGCCCTGCACGACAACGTCTGACAGGTTGCCAACCGCGACGGCCGTCGTATGGTTGCCCTTCCCAACCTCGACGGTCCGGTCACCTTTGAGAACCTGTGTCCACTGCGCGTCCTCGACGACGGTATGCATGTCCTTCTGCGCATGCATGTAGAGCATCTGCGCACCATTCACGTCGCTCATCAAGAGCTCGTTGGAACCGGCCCCCTTGTGCGTCTGACTCTTGATCCCCATCGTCTGGCCGGCGGCACCGTGATACGGGTTGCCCTGCTCGCCGTTGAACACGCGGCCGACGATCACCGGGTTATCCGGATCGCCCTGGTTGAACGCGACGAGCACTTCCTGCTTGATCCGCGGAATCGCGGCCGCGCCCCAGCCGTCGCCCGCCCACGGTTGCGACACGCGCACCCACATCGAGTCGGAGCCGTCCTTCTTGCCGCGCCGGTCCCACGGGAAGTGCACCTTCACGGCGCTCCCGTTCGTGTAGATCTCCTCGCCCTTCGGGCCGACGACGATCGCCGACTGCGTGCCATGAATCACCGGCTTCGGCGTGCCGCGCGGCGCGCGATACGGAACCTTCTTCGGCAGCAGCGCGAAGCTGTTGCGGTACGGCAGCTTCGCGCTGTGCTGCGTGTAGTCGTTCACCGCCTCGTGACGCACGTGCAGGATCACGTATTCCTGGTTGTTCTCGAGCACCGGGTGATTCGCCACCGCGACGGCGCCCGCCGTGGTCATGCGCCACGCGTAGCCGCCGCCGGTATAGCGATGGGCCTGCGCCTCCTCGGCCTCCATCGCGAAACGGGCGTAGCGGTTGCCGTCGTCGCCATGGTCGTACAACGACTGGTGCTCGAACCGTTCAGTCGCGTCAAGCCGCGCGTGCTTGAGGTTCTGCGGCCCGGCCTCCACCAGCATCAGCGGCGACGACGGGTTCTGGTGGTTGAAATCGCGGAACGTGACCTTGCCCACGCCAAAGCGGCGGCCTTCGTGCAGCTGGTCGATGCCGCTGTCCTCACTCGCCTCGGTGGCCGCGAACGGCACCGTTGCGAGCCCGTCGATCGGGCGGAACAGCAGGTTCGAATCTCCGATCACCAGGATGTGCTTGTCCTTCTCGTAGCGGTGCGTCCAGACCAGCCCCTCCTGCTCCATCAACCGCGCGCAGAAGTTGAAGTAGCTCTCCTGGTACATCACGACGTACTCGAGCGGCTTCTGGCTCGTCCGGATATCGAACACGAAGTCGGAGAAACCGTGCTCCTGGAAGATCTCGGTGAGGATGTCCTGCGCGGTCTTGTTCTGGAAGATCCGGCAGTCGGTCGAGCGCGTCAGGAACCAGAACCACGGCACCGCCGTCAGGTGATACTGCGTGACGTTGCCGGGATTGCCGGCCCGGTCGAACGACGCCACGTAGCCGTCGAAGTAACGGTCGTTGTCGGCGGCGCCCGATGCGACGACGCGCTCGAGCGTCGACAGGCGTGCCTGCTGATCGAACCGGATCTTGACCTGCTGGCCGATCAGGTCCTCGGGGCGCAGGTCGTGGCGATGCGACAGCAGGTCGAGGTGGATCTCCGGCAGCCGGTTCACGTGCTCGTCGACGACGGCGGCACTGACCAGCAGCACGTCCGGGCCGAGCGGCGTATCGAGCGTCACGTAGCGGTTGAGCTGGGTCAGGCGCGCGGGGTTGGCGGCGCCGTTGATCGCCTCGGCGATCGCGCCGGGCGTCTTGTCCATCAGCGAGAAGCCGGTCTGCGCGAGCTGCATCGCGCGCTGGACGGTGTCGACGTGCCCGGCCAGGCCCGCGAGCGGCCCGAGGCTGCCTGCGACACTCGATGCGATCGGGCCGGCAAGGCCGCCGAGCGCACTCAACGAGCCGAATCCACTACCGCCCAACCCAGTGGGAATACCGCCGTTCGGAGCGAAACTCATTCTTGTTCCTTGCTTGTGTTCTCAGGTTCCGTGGGCCGGCTGGCCGGCCCGAAGCCTCGATAATGTAGGACAAAACCCGACCGCGTGAAAGACGCCGGCAAACGTTTTCGTTCAGGCACCGATAATCGACACTAGATCAGCGGCTGGACACCCGGACGTGGTTGTCCGCGTCGAAGCAGCACCCCGGTATGCGCTGAAATCAGCACAATCTGCACGAAACTTGTGACAGGCACGTAAGGTGCGAAACATCGCTCCATGACATGCGCGAGTCCGCCGAGACTGAACCCGGTGAAACGCTGCTCATCGACCACCAACCGCACTTCGAGCCCCTGCACGAACGCCGATGCCGGCTTGCCGGGCAGCCAGCATCGAACGCGTCCGGTCGACAACGAGACGAGCGCATCGAATCGCCGCCCGGCGTCGACCGAGGATTCCGCCCAGCGTGTGCAGAGCCGCCTCAACTGGGCCAGGCCGCCGTTGTCCAGTCGAATCGTCTGGGGCACGAGGAGCGACAGCAGATCCCACAGCTCGCCGTACCGGAATGCCGGCGGCCGGCTGCGGATCGGCCGGCCCAACAACCTGATCTCCGCCACCGGATCACCAGCGTGCAAGACCAGTTCACGCTCCTGCATCGTGGACAAATCGCCCTGGGTACAGGAAAGCCGGACCGCAAGTTCGAGGCGCCCGGGATTGGCAGGTCGGCCGTCCCGGTCGACCAGTTCCAGTTCAACGCCACGGAGCAGGTCCGCAGTCTCGGCCGGAGCCTTGTGTGCCTGTTTGGCCGCGGAATCGACCGGCTTCTTGGTTGCCCGCCTGGCCTCGTCGCGCAATACCGTCCAGTACAGCCCCGGATCGGCACCGATGCCGTGCCGCAGCGATTGAAACGGTGCCAGGACCGACGTACCCGCGCCGGAAGTCTGACGCACTGCGTCGATCGACCAGATGTCCGCGCGCGCCGCGCTCGCCTGCTCAAGCGGATTCACCGGGTAGTGGGCGCAACCGGCATGCGTCTCGATCGGCTTGGCCGCGTCCGCGAACAGGTTGATCACCGGCGTACAAAACAGGCGCACGTGGTCGACCGTCGCGGCAGCCAGGCGTTGCGCACGATGGGAGTCCGGGTGCACACCCTCGATCGCCAGGTGCAGCGCGACTCGGCGACTGCCGTCGGCGACCCGCTTGAGCAGCCGCATGTCGAGGTCGACAAAATCGAAGCGCTCCGGAACGGCGCAGTACTCCATCAGCAGGTGAAGCGGCCGGAGGGCAGCGTCGAGCGGCATGTCGAGCAGCGCGTCGGCTGGCTCAAGGCCGGCGGCCGTGAATGCGACGCTCGGGAGACGCTTCCAGCGTCCGGAATCGCCCGTCTCGGTGAACCCGCGTAGCGCAAGCAGCAAGACTGCGTCCGTAAGCGCCGCGACGATCTCGCGCGCACCGGCAAAGTGCAGACGCAATCTGTCCGGCACGATCGCAAACGTCGCGCTCGGCGAGGTCAGTTCGAACGCGATTGTCAGCAATCCGGTCGTTTCATCGGGCAACGTCGCGTCTCGCGGCGCGACCGCCGACGTGGTGTAACGCACCGTCGAAACGGTCAGCGGCACAATCGGAACATCGTCCGTCATGCGAAACACTTTCCGACCGATCGGTGCGATCAGGCGAGCACCGCGGGGAATGACTTGCGGCTCTGTCTGCGTGCGCGTCCGGTCGCAATGAAATTGTGCAATCGCACAGGAAGGAAACGGACGCAGGAACGCGCCGTGCAGCGTCTCCAACAGGGTGCGAGTAAACGCAGGCACGTCATCTTCGAGGCGGATGTTATGAGACGACGACATCAGTGCAAACGACTGCAACAGACGCTCGACGTGCGGGTCGTCGGAATGCTCGCCGGCGATCGCCAGGCGAGCGGCAATTTTCGGGAAGCGCTGCGCAAATGTCTGCATTGAACGGCGCAGCAGCGCCATCTCGCGCTCGAAGTGCGGAAGGAGATCCTGGGGTTCGATGGCCATACACGTTCCGGCCGCCGTCGCGCTTGCCCGGTGCGCGATGCGGCGTTCAAAAAAGGGCGGAACGATTCTATTCGGCCAACTCGATACCTCGCTTCGAATCTATTGCGCTGCCCCGATCGTCAATCATGGACTGGGCCAATTACCGGCCTCGCATGCCATATGGACAAAGGTCCGTTGCCAGTGGACGAACGTGCGGGTCGCTATGTGACAATGTTGGCCGATAGTTACAACGAACCGCACCGCGACACGCCGTGTCCTTGTTCCCGGGAACAGGCTGGATGGCTTGCTTGTCGGCACGAAACCCGTCGCAATCGCTGCGCATCGGTGCACGACTCCCCCGTCACCGCGGCGACACCACGATCGCCGCCCGCCGATTCTGCGCCCGCCCCGCCGGGGTCCTGTTATCCCCCACCGGATCGCTCTTCCCTTTCCCGACGATCGCGATGCGCTTCGCATCCAGCCCGGTATCGACCAGTTCAAGGGCCACGATCTCCGCCCGCCGCCGGGACAACTCGAGGTCATACTTGTCCAAGCCTTCCCGGTCCGAGTATCCATAGACCCGTACCCCGTTAATTCCCGCGGACAGGAGCGTGCGACCGATCCGGTCGACGATCCGCCGTACGTCGGGCTTGAGGTTGTAGCGATCGAAATCGAACAGGATCGGCCCGGTCGAGCCGAACTCGAAACCCTGCTGGGTCTCCTGGAATCCGGCCGACTTGAGCGCGGTGACCTGCGTCTGCGTCAATCCACGATGAAGCGGCGGCGCCGTGCAGCCTCCAAGCAGCATGCACAAAAGCAGCGCGCTGCCGACGCACGAGCGCGCGATGCCCACCGGAAACGTGTTGTTCATCATCGCCCCCTTCGATTGCACCCGCATCGCGAGCGCATTTGCAACCCACTGCTGCGGCCTCGCCCGCAGCGTGAAACGATGAACCTCAAGCCGCCCCCGCGACCCCTTCCGCCAGTTGCCACGAGCCTGGCCGGGCGCGCTTGGCGCGGTACATCGCGGCATCCGCCGCCCGCAACAAGCCGCTCGCATCCGACGCGTGATCGGGATACAGCGCAACGCCGGCACTCATCATGGTGGCCACCACGCGGCCGTCGGACAGCTCGATCGACGGCGCCATACCGGACAAGATCTCGTCGGCAATACGACATACGCTACCCGCTTCGCGCACGGCCGACAGCATCACCGCGAATTCGTCGCCGCCCAGGCGCGCGACCAGGTCGGCCTCGCGCACCTGCTTGCGCAGCCGTGACGCGATGCCGATCAGCACCGCGTCGCCGGCGTCGTGGCCGAGGCAGTCGTTGATTTCCTTGAAGCGGTCGCAGTCGAGATACAGGATCGCGACCCGCTGCCCCGTCGCCCCGGCTTCGCCGAGGGCGAGCGCGAGGCGCGACTCGAACTGCACGCGGTTGGGCAGCCCCGTGAGCGCATCGTGCGTCGCCTTGTGTTCGAGCGATGCGTTCTCGTCGCGCAGCGTGTTCTGCCAGTCTTCGAATTCGTCGAGCAATGCATTGAAGTCGTCGCCGAGCTGGTTGAGCTCGGCAATCGCCGCGGGCTCGACCCGCTGCGCGAACGCACGTTCGCGCCGCACCGCGTGGGCGACACCGGCCAGCGCGCGCAACGGCGAAACGATATTGCGCAGCAGGCGTTTCGAGCTGACATAGGCGCCGATCACGCTGACGGCCAGGCAGCCGAGAACGCCGCCCACGCCACCCAGCAGGAATCCGAAGAACTGATGGCCGCGGCCGCGCACGACGACGTGGCCGACGACGATGCCGTCGTGCACCACCGGCGCGGTCACGGGCCCGGGCAGCGCGAGGTCGGCGACGCCGCGCTCGAGCCGCGCGATCCCGCTGCCGGCGGGCAACTGCCATGTCGCGAACGGCTGATCCTTGCTATCCGTGACCACCACCTGTGCGACGTCCTCGTCGCCGGCGATCATCCCGATCGCTTCGGCCGCCGCGACGCGGTCGCCGAACACGAGCGCCGCCTCGACCGTGTAACCGAGCGAGCGGGCCAGCAGGTTCAGGTTGTTGCCGGCATACGCTCGCAATGCGATCACGGCCACGACGATCAACGACACGGCGGCCATCGCGACGGCGACGAACGCGAGGCGCAGGTGTGCGCGGCGCAGCACGCTTTGCAACGTGGGGCGCGGCACGCGCGACAGGGCAACGGGTGGGGCGTGCCGTGTCATGGTGCCCCCGGCCGCCGCGCGAGATTGAGCACGTTCGGATGCACGCGCACGCCGCTGCGGGCGACGGCGTCGAGATTGATGTCGAACGACACGCGTTCGTCGTCGACGTTGAGACAGAACATGCCGCCCGTGGTGCAGGACGGATCGTGTTCCGAAATCGTCAGCACCGGATGGCCGGCCACCGCAGCTCTCACGCGGGCTCTCTCGTCTGCGCTCAGGTTGCCGAGATAGACAACGTCGCAGGCCATGCCGAGCGCGGGATCGTCGAAGCGCACACGCTGCACGTCGAGCAGCGTCGAGCCGGCCTGCAGCGTATCGGTCAGGCCGTGTGCGTAATCGGGCCGGCCCGTGACGCACAGATGCAGGCGCACGGGTGTCGTCGGCCAGTGGGTGAAGCTGATGATGCCCAGCACGACCTGACGCACGGCCGTGTCGTGTGACGCAACTGTGGAATCGGCGGGGGCGGGGCCCGCCGCGGCAACCATGCGTACCATGCCGACCGGATCGACAGCCTCGGCGGAAGCGCCGGCGAGCACGGCCTGTGCGGCCCCCAGAACGCAAACGATTGCGGCCAGCGCATGGCGCAGCGAAGCGGTTCGGCCGGGGCGGCCGGGCGCCGTCCGCGCGGCGATTGCCGCCGCGTCCGCTGGCGTCGCTGCAGTCGCGAGACTGGCAGCCGACGCGCACACTTTCGCATCCATGATGGCAACATCCGCTGGCGTCGCTCCGGCGCTGCCTCCTGCCTCCCTCCATGCGCGTGCAGGCACCGAATTACGCGCATGATGGCTTCATCTTAGGTAAAAATTCGCATGACCAACCAGTGGGAAACACCCGCGAGAAACGGTGGAAAGTATGCGGAATCGACGCTGTGCGCGCGTACGTGTCTGCCGATGTCGAGCCGGTGTCGACGTCGGGAAATTGATCAGCGGATTGGACGCACGCGCACGCCAAACTTCATACGTTCCGTCGCGCGATGCCAGTGCCGAAATTTCACATGACGTCTCGCTCGACCGCGCCCCCGTCAGCCGGAACATCGCATTCGCGATTGCCGGCGCAACAGCCCGCGTTCGACGGCGCGGCATCTATCGCATGGTCGGACAGCGTCACGGTTCGCACGATATCCGGAGCCGGTCGCCCGGAAGCGATTCAACTCCGCCGCATGAACCGGTGCGGTCAACTCGAGCATCGTGCGCCCCCTCGAATGCCGGAACCCGCGCACGCGACTGCCCACGTCGTCGCGACGATCTCGAATCGTCGCGCCCGGGTCACCTGCCGTGCGCCGGCCGCATGCGTCCTCTTGGTGCCCCACGCCGTCGCGAGTATGCTTGCAGTTCGAACGATCTCTAACCTAGATGCACACACCTCGTCACGGGTGCGCACCGCTAACCGTCTTTCACCACCATCGATGGATTTCGACGTCATCGTTCTCGGCGCAGGCATCGTCGGCGTCTCCGCAGCACTCCACCTGCAGGATCGCGGGCGCAAGGTCGCCCTCGTCGATCGCGGCGCGCCCGGCGAAGGCACGAGCTTCGGCAACGCGGGGCTGATCGAACGCTCGTCGGTCGAACCGTACCCGTTCCCGCGCAGCCCGTTCACGTTGATGCGCTACGCGCTGAACCGCTCGACCGATCTCTACTGGCACAGCACGTCGCTGCCCGCATTCGCGCCGTGGCTTGCCCGTTTCTGGTGGGAATCGGCGCCGCTGCGCCACGCGGCAGCGTCGCGCGACATGCTGCCGCTGATCGAGCGCTGCATCGTCGAGCACGACGCGCTGATCGCGCGGGCCGGCGCCGGCGAACTCATTCGCGCGAACGGCTGGCTGGAGGCGTTCCGCACGCCGGCCGCATTCGAACGCGGCGTGGCCGAAGCCGGACTCACTGCGCGCCGCCACGGGCTCGGCATCACGCCGCTCGATGCCGCCGCGCTGCTCGCGCACGAACCGAGCCTCGCGCCCGGCTTCTGTGGCGCACTGCACTGGCTCGATCCGAAAAGCGTCGTCGACCCGTCCGCACTCGTCAAAGCGTACGCACAACTCTTCGTGCAAGGCGGCGGCACGCTGCTGACGGGCGACGCCGCGAGCCTCGACGCACTGTCGCCGGGCTGGCAGGTCAGGACGCAGGACGGCCTGGCCGCCGCGCCGGCCGTGGTCGTCGCGCTCGGCCCGTGGTCCGACACGGTGTTCGGCAAGTTCGGCTACAAGATCCCGCTGCGCGAGAAGCGCGGCTATCACATGCACTACGCGCCGTCGGCGCGCGGCGTGCCGTCGGCACCGATCGTCGATCGCGAATACGGTTACGTGATCGCGCCCATGAAGCGCGGGCTGCGGCTGACGACCGGCGTCGAGATCGCGCGGCGCGGCGTGCCGCCCACCGGCGTGCAGCTCGAACGCGCGGAACGCGTCGCGCGGCCCATGTTCGGTTTCGGCGAGCGGCTCGACCCGCAGCCGTGGCTCGGCTTCCGGCCGTGCACGCCCGACATGCGCCCGGTGATCGGCCCCGCGCCCGCGCATCGCGGGCTATGGTTCTCGTTCGGGCACAACCATCACGGGCTGACGCTCGGCCCCGTCACCGGCCGCCTGCTGGCCGAGATGATGACGGGCGAAGCGCCGTTCACCGATCCGGCGCCGTATCGCGCGGATCGCTTCTGACCCGGCAACGCGTCGACGCGCGCTCAATCGAGCGCGCGGCCGAAGATGCGGATCACTTCGTCGAGATGCTCGGCCATCGCGCGGCGCGCGGCGTCCGGGTCGCGTGCGCGGATCGCATCGAGGATCGCGCGATGTTCGAGTTCCGACCGGTGCGGCATGTCGTTCGGCATGTACAGCGACTGCAGCCGCTGGAACATCAGGTCGTACTTGTGCGCGAGCAACTGCTTGATCATCAGCGCATACGCGGCGTTGTCGCTCGCTTCCGCGATGCGGATATGAAACAGCCGGTCGCCCGGATGCGTGAGCGAACCGCTGCGGTTGTCTTCCTGGTTGCGCAGGAACGCTTCGTGGATCCCTTCGATCTGCTCGTCCGAGCCGTGCTTCGCGGCAAGCGACGCGGCTTCCGGCTCGATCAGCCGGCGCGCCTGCAACAGCGCGAACGGCGGGATTTCGGTATCGAGGTCGAGTGCGATGCCGAGTTCCGGATCGATCTCGATGATCGTGAACGGCGCGGCCTTCCCGGTCACGTCGGGCGCGGGTTCCGGTGCGGCGGCCATTTCGGGGTGGCGCACCTTCACGCCGTCGCCGACGCGCACGCTGACGAGCCCGCTCACTTCGAGCGCGATCAGCGCCTCGCGCACCGACGTGCGCGACACGCCGAACTGTTCGGCCAGTTCGCGCTCGGGCGGCAGATAGCTGCCCGGCGGAAAATCGCCGGACTCGATCATCGCACTGAGCTTGTCGGCGATCTGCTGGTAAAGGCGGCGGTTCTGAATCGGCTGGATGGACATACGTTGATGCAGGTGATCGGTTTCGTTCCGGACGGCCTGACGAATCGAACAGACCGTTCGCGCCTATTTTATATGCCGCGCTCCATCGCGCCCGGCACCGCATAGCACCGCGCGGCGGTGCCGCCCCACAGCGCGTCGCGCTCGGCCGCCGACAGCCGCGATTCGGCCCAGCGCTCGATGAGCGACGCGACTTCGTCATACGACGCAGCCAGCAGGCACACGGGCCAATCCGACCCGAACATCAGCCGCTGCGGGCCAAACGCGTCGAGCGCCGCGTCGAGACACTGCTCGATATGCCGAACGTCCTTCCCGCGCAGGCCGCGCTTCCAGTCGGCCTCGGTCACGAGCCCCGACAGCTTGCATGCGACATGCGGCAGCGCGCCCAGCTCGCGCAGCGCGACGCGCCAGCGCGCGAGCGCGGTGTCGTCGCGCTCGAAGTCGGCGAGCGCGGGCTTGCCGGCATGATCGAGCACGAGCCAGTGCGCGTCGTGCCGCGCGCAGAATGCATGCACGTCCGGCAACTGGCGCTCGAACACGAGCACGTCGTACACGTAGCCGTGCGCCTGCAGCCACGCGATGCCGCGATTGAACTCCGGATCCGCGACGAACGCGCCGGCATCGGCTTCGTCCTGCACCTGGTGACGGAAGCCGCGCAGCTTCGGGCTGTGCCATTCGGCAACCCGATCGGCGAGCTGCGGCGCGGCGAGATCCTCCCAGCCGACCACCGCCGCGATGCGCGCATCGTCGCGCGCGAGATCGAGCAGGAACGCCGTCTCGTCGCGCCCGGCGCGCGCCTGCACCGCGATCGACGCACCGAGCGCCTGCGCATGCATCGGCGGCCACAGCGCGTCGGGCAGGTAGTCGCGCGCGAGCACCTCCATTCCGGGGCCGATCCACGGGTAATCGGCCGCGCGATAGCGCCAGAAGTGCTGATGGGAATCGATACGCACTGCGCCCATGATGCCCTCGTGTCCGGTCGCCGCGGCGGCGGCGCGCGCCACCGCCGCGCGACGCAACGTTCAGTCGTACAACACCGCCGCGATCTTCGGATCGTCGATATTGGTCTTGTCGTACCAGTAGAAACCGGTATCGATGACCTTCGGCAGCTTCTCGCCCTTGATCGCCTTCACGGCGGCCTCGACCGTCTTGTAGCCGATCCCGATCGGGTTCTGCGTGATCGCGCCGGCCATCAGCCCGCTGCGGATCGCGTCCTTCTGCTGCTTGCCGGAATCGTACCCGACGATCACGACCTTGCGCTTCATCTCGCGCACGCCGTTGACCACGCCGATCGCCGAGCCTTCGTTGGTGCCGAACAGCCCCTTGAGCTTCGGATACGCCTGCAGGATCGACTTCGTCACCTCGGTCGACTTCAGCTGGTCGCCTTCGCCGTACTGCACGGTGACGACCCGCACCTTCGGATGCGCCGACTTCATCCGTTCGAGAAAGCCGTCGCGGCGGTCGATGCCGGTGCGGCTCGTCTGGTCGTGCGCGACCACGGCCACCTCGCCTTCGTCGCCGATCAGCGCGGCGAGCTTGTCGGCGGCGAGCGACGCAGCGGCCTTGTTGTTGGTCGCGGCCGTCGCGACCGGGATGTCGCTGTCGACGCCCGAGTCGAACGCGATCACCGGAATCTTCTCGGCCTGCGCCTTCTTCAAGAGCGGCAGCGCGGCCTTGCTGTCGAGCGCCGCGAAGCCGAGCGCGGCCGGCTTCTTCGCGATCGCGGCCGACAGCATGTCGATCTGCTTGTCGACCATCGCCTCGGTTTCAAGGCCTTCGAACGTCACCTTCACCTTGTAGTCCTTCGCGGCCTGCATCGCGCCCGATTTCACGGCCTGCCAGAACTGATGCTGGAAGCCCTTCGAAATCAGCGGGATGTAGGTTTCCTGCGCCTGCGCGCCGGCCGTGACGCCGACGGCGAACGTCAGCCCGACGATCGCGTTCAACACCGTGCTCCTGATCACTTCGCGTCTCCTTTTTTCGTATCGACTGGAACGACTGGAACGCCGGCCGGAACCGGCGATGAAGCGCATGCCTGCACCGATGCGCGCGTCAGCGGCGCCGCCGGCGCAGGATATCGACGTAGACGGCCAGGATGATGATCACGCCCGTCACGACCGTCTGCCATTCCTGCGCGACCGACATGATGCGCAGGCCGTTCGTCAGCACGCTCATGATGAACGCGCCGATGATCGTGCCGACGATGCTGCCCGCGCCGCCCGACAGCGACGTGCCGCCGATCACGACGGCCGCGATCGCATCGAGCTCGTAGCCCTGCCCGAGCGCGGGCTGCGCGGAATTCAGCCGCGACGCGATCAGCAGCCCGGCGATCCCGCACACCGCGCCGCTGAACGTGTAGACCGCGATCTTCCACGCGTCGACGTTCACGCCCGACAGCCGCAGCGCTTCCTCGTTGCTGCCGAGCGCGAACGTGTAGCGGCCGAAGATCGTCCGGTTCAGCACGATCGACGCGCCGATCGCGACGAGGAACAGGATCAGCACCGCGTTCGGAATCGGCAGCGCGGGGATCAGGTTGCCGATCAGCGAATCCTGCGCGATCGACGTGAAGCCCGGCGTGTCGTTGAAGTAGATCGGCCGCGTGCCCGAGATCACGAGCGACAGCCCCTTGAGCAGCATCATCATGCCGAGCGTCGCGATGAACGGCGGCACCTTCATCTTCGCGATCACGAAGCCCGATACGCTGCCCGACAGCGCACCGAAGAACAGCGCGGCCAGGATCCCGAGCGGCAGCGGCATGCCCCACTTCGTCAGTACGACGCCGGCCATCACCGCGCAGAACGTCATCAGCGTGCCGACCGACAGGTCGATGCCCGACGTGATGATCACGTAGGTACACGCGACGGCCAGCACGCCGTTCACCGCGGTGGCCTGCAGGATCGTGACGAGGTTGTCGACTTCGAGGAAGTTCGGCGACGCGAAGCTGAAGAACACGATCAGCAGCACGAGGCTCGCGAATGCGAGCAGCTTCTGCCGCGCGGCCGGATTGAAGAAGCGCGACTTCAGGCTCGACGCGGCGGCCGGCGTGTCGCCGGAAGCAAGGGGCGGAACGGGATGCGTATCGTTGGACATGATCGTAGGGGCTGAATCAGGACAATACGGTCGACTCGCGCTGCGTCGCGAGCTGCATGATCTTTTCCTGCGTGGCGTCGGCCGCGCGCAGTTCGCCGGTCACGCGCCCTTCGCACATCACGAGAATCCGGTGGCTCATGCGCAGCACCTCGGGCAGCTCCGACGAGATCATCACGATCGCCTTGCCGTCGGCGGCGAGCGCGTCGAGCAGCTTGTAGATCTCGCTTTTCGCGCCGACGTCGATGCCGCGCGTCGGTTCGTCGAAGAACAGGATGTCGCAGTCGCGCAGCAGCCACTTCGCGATCACGATCTTCTGCTGGTTGCCGCCCGACAGCAGCCGCGCCGGCTGCGCAACCGACGGCGTGCGGATCGCGAGCTGCCGCACGTACGCCTGCGCGGTGTCGCGCAGCGCGCGCGCGTCGAGGAACACGCCGCGGCGCACGAAGCGTCGCATGCTCGATAGCGCGATGTTGTTCTGCACGTCCATCCCGACCGCGAGCCCGAAGTGCTTGCGATCCTCGGACAGGTAGCCGATCCCGTGCTTCACTGCGTCGGCCGGCGTGCGGATCGTCACGGTCTTGCCGTGCACGCGGATCTCGCCCGCATCGACCGGGTCCGCGCCGAACACCGCGCGCGCGACCTCGGTGCGGCCTGCGCCCATCAACCCCGCGAAGCCGAGAATCTCGCCACGCCGCAGCGTGAACCCGACATCGCGGATCGCACGGCCGCGCGACAGCCCGCGCACTTCGAGCGCGACGTCGTTCGCGGACGTATCGGGCGGCGTGCGGAATTCGGTCGCGAGCTGGCGGCCGACCATCATCGCGATGATCGCGTCCATCGACGTGTCCGCCATCGGCACGGTCGCGACGTACTTGCCGTCGCGCATCACGGTCACGCGATCGGCGATCTGGCGCAGCTCGTCCATCTTGTGCGAGATGTAGACGATGCCGACACCGTGCTTGCGCAGGTCGCCGATGATGCGGAACAGCTCGGCGATCTCCGCGTTGTTGAGCGCGGCGGTCGGCTCGTCCATGATCAGCACGCGCGAGTCGAACGACAGCGCCTTCGCGATCTCGACCATCTGCTGCTTTGCGACCGTGAGCCGGCCGACCGGCGTGCGCGGGTCGAGATCGAGGCGCATCCGCGCGAAGATCGCGGCCGCGTCGCGGTTGAGTGCCGCTTCGTCGACGAACACGCCGAAACGGCCGCGCGGCTCGCGGCCGATGAAGATGTTCTGCGCGACGCTCAGGTGGTTCATCAGGTTCAGTTCCTGATGGATGATGCCGATCCCGAGCGCCTGCGCGGCGCGCGGATCGGCGATCTCCACCGCGCGGCCATCCATCCGGATCTCGCCGTCGTCGCGCGGGTAGACGCCCGCCAGGATCTTCATCAGCGTCGACTTGCCGGCACCGTTCTCGCCCATCAGCGCATGCACTTCGCCGGCGTGCAGGTCGAAACGGCAGTCGTCGAGCGCCTGCACGCCCGGGAAGCGCTTGCCGATGCCCGTCAGGGCAATCAGCGGCTGCGTGGTGTTCAGGGTCGGGTCGGGTTGCATGAATCGCTGCCCTTAGCTGATCGCACGGTCGAGATGCGTATAGCCGCCATCGACGAACAGCCACTGGCCCGTCGTGTGCGATGCGCGTTCCGACAGCAGGAACACGGCCGTATCGGCGATCTCGTCGGCCGTCGTGAAGCGCTTGCCGAGCGGCACCTTGCCCGCGATGCCGGCCAGCTTCGCGTCGGGGTCGTCGAAGCCGGCGAGCCAGTTCCGGTACAGCGGCGTCATCACCTCGGCCGGAATCACCGCATTCACGCGCACGCCGTCGTCGCGCAACGCGACGGCCCATTCGCGCGTCAATGCGAGCTGCGCGCCCTTCGATGCGCAATAGCCGCTCGTGTTGCCCTGCCCGGTGACGGCCGTCTTCGACGAGAGGTTGACGATCGCGCCGCGCGTCGCCTTCAGGTGCGGCACGCAGTAGTGCGCCATCACGTAGTAATGGATCAGGTTGCGTTCGAGCGACGCGACGAACGCGTCGCGCCCGGCATCGAGCCCGATGCTGTCGTTGACGCCCGCGTTGTTGACCAGGCCGTCGAGGCGGCCGAAGCGCGCGATCGTCTCCGCAACCGCATCGCGGCATTGCGCTTCGTCCTGCAATTCGACCGAGATGCACGCGGCCTGCGGCTGCTTCTGCACGAGTGCGCGCCAGAACGCATCGTCGGGCGCGTGGCGCGCGAACACCACCGGAATCGCACCTTCTTCGGCAAGCCGCATCGAGATCGCGGCGCCAATGCCCGACGCGCCGCCGGTCACGATCACGACCTTGTGTTGCAGATTCAAATCCACTTCGCGTCTCCGTCGTTCATGTTGTCGGCACGCTCAACGCGTGTCAGCCGCGGAACCGGTATTGCTCGAGCGATTCGGGCTTCATCTCGATCGAGAAACCGGGCGCCGTCGGCGGCATGTACGCCGCGCCGCGCACGACGCACGGTTCGACGAAATGCTCGTGCAGGTGATCGACGTACTCCGTCACGCGCCCTTCCTTCGTGCCGGAAATGCAGATGTAGTCGATCATCGACAGATGCTGCACGTACTCGCACAGCCCGACGCCGCCCGCATGCGGACACACGGGCAGCCCGTACTTCGCGGCCATCAGCATCACCGCGAGAATCTCGTTCACGCCGCCGAGCCGGCACGCGTCGATCTGCACGACGTCGATCGCGCCGCGCGCGATGAACTGCTTGAACAGCACGCGGTTCTGGCACATCTCGCCGGTCGCGACCTGCACGGGCGCGATCGCGTCGCGAATCTTGCGATGCCCTTCGACGTCGTCGGGGCTCGTCGGCTCCTCGATGAACCACGGCCGCGCGAACGCCAGCTCGCGCACCCAGTCGATCGCCTCGCCCACTTCCCACACCTGGTTCGCGTCGATCATCAGCTTGCGGTCCGGGCCGATCACCTCGCGCGCGATCGTCACGCGGCGGATGTCGTCTTCCAGGTTCGCGCCGACCTTCAGCTTCACGTACTCGAACCCGGCTTCGACGGCTTCGCGGCACAGACGCCGCAGCTTGTCGTCGCTATAGCCGAGCCAGCCGGCCGACGTCGTGTAGCACGGGTAGCCGTCGCGCTCGAGCAGCGCGATCCGGTCGGCCTTGCCGGGCACCTGCCGGCGCAGCAGGTCGAGCGCTTCGTCCGGCGTCAGGCAGTCGGTCAGGTAGCGGAAGTCGATCGCACGCACCAGCGCCTCGGGGCTCATATCGGCCACGAGCCGCCACAGCGGCTTGCGTTCGGCTTTCGCCCACAGATCCCAGACCGCATTGACGACAGCGCCCGTCGCCAGGTGGATCGCGCCCTTGTCGGGGCCGATCCAGCGCAACTGACTGTCCGACGTGACGTGCCGCCAGAAGCGGCCCATGTCCGCGCGGATCCAGTCGAGGTCGAGGCCGACGACGAGGTGACGCATCGCGTCGATCGCCGCGCAACAGATTTCGTTGCCGCGCCCGATGGTGAACGTGAGCCCGTGACCTTCGAGCCCGTCATGGTCGGTTTCGAGCACGACGTAGGCCGCCGAATAATCGGGGTCCGGATTCATCGCATCGGAGCCGTCGAGCTGGCGCGAGGTCGGGAAGCGCACGTCGAGGACGCGCATCGATCGAATGATAGGCATGGCGAATCGTCCGCGAAAGGAAATCAGGCCTGCACGGTGTGCTGGCGTTGCTCGCCGAGCCCGTCGATGCCGAGCGTGATCACCTGCCCGGCGCGCAGATAGACGGGCGGTTTCTGCCCGAGACCGACACCCGGCGGCGTGCCGGTCGAGATCACGTCGCCCGGCTGCAGGCTCATGAACCGGCTCAGGTAGCTGATCAGGTGCGGCACGCGAAACACCATCGTCGCGGTCGTGCCGTTCTGGTAGCGATGGCCGTCCACTTCCAGCCACAGCCGCAGCGCGTGCGGATCGGGCACTTCGTCGGCCGTCACGAGCCACGGGCCGAGCGGCCCGAACGTGTCGTTGCCCTTGCCCTTGTCCCACGTACCGCCGCGCTCGAGCTGGTATTCGCGCTCCGACACGTCGTTCACGACGCAGTAGCCGGCGACGTGCGACAGCGCGTCGGCTTCCGCGATATAGCGGCCGCCCTGGCCGATCACCACGCCGAGTTCGACTTCCCAGTCGGTCTTCTCCGACCCGCGCGGAATCTCGACGTCGTCGTTCGGCCCCGAGATCGCGCTCGTCCACTTGCCGAACACGACGGGCTCCTTCGGCACCTCCATCCCCGATTCGGCCGCGTGGTCGGAATAGTTGAGCCCGATGCAGATGAACTTGCCGACGCGGCCGACGCACGCGCCGAGCCGCGGCGAGCCTTCGACCAGGGGCAACGACGACGGCGGAATGTCGCGCAGCCGCGCGAGCGAGGCCGGGGTCAGCACATCGCCGGCGATGTCGTCGATCACGCCGGACAGGTCGCGAATGTGGCCCTGCGCATCGAGCAGGCCCGGTTTTTCATCGTGTTTGTCGCCAAATCTCAGCAGTTTCATGTCGTGTCGTGCGGAAACGGAAAGTGAAAGGGAAGGCGCGGTCAGTTTGACCAGCCGCCATCGATCAGGTGGATCGCGCCGGTCGTGAACGACGCTTCGTCGGAGGCCAGGTACAGCGCGAGCGCGGCCACTTCTTCCGCGCGGCCGATGCGGCCGATCGGCTGGCGCGCGACGAACGCCTGGCGCACCTCGTCGGTCGACACGTGGCGCGTGTGCGCCTGGTCGGCGATCCGCTGCTCCAGCGACGGCGATTCGATCGTGCCCGGGCAGATCGCGTTGCAACGGATGCCCCGTTCGACGAAATCGGCGGCCACCGCCTTGGTCAGGCCGATCACGGCCGCCTTGGTCGTGCCGTAGACGAAGCGGTTCGGCACGCCCTTCACGCTCGACGCGGCCGACGCCATGTTGACGATCGACGCGCCGCCGGCCTCGAGCATCGCGGGCAGCAGCGCGCGGATCAGCCGGTACATCGACGTGACGTTCAGGTTCAGCGAGAACGCCCATGCTTCGTCGTCGCAGTCGAGGATCGAGCCGTGATGCACGTAGCCCGCGCAGTTGAACAGCACGTCGAACGCGCGTTCGCTCGCGGCGAGCGCCGCGACGTCCTGAGCGTCGGTCACATCGAGCCGCCGCGTGGTCAACCGGCCGCCCGCCCGCTCGGCGTCGGCTTCGAGCCGCACCAGCGCGGCTTCGTTGATGTCGGTCGCCAGCACGTCGGCGCCCTCGCTCGCGAACCGCAACGCGGTCGCGCGGCCGATGCCCTGCCCGGCCGCGGTCACCAGCGCGCGTTTGCCCTGCAATCTCATGAGCACCTCCCGAAAAAGCCGGCCACCCGTCGGCCGATTGGCACAAAGGACTAAAGGTCCAACCAATCATAGAGAGTGATTTCGCGTTTGTCACGGAATCGGGATTCAGTATTTACCCGAGCGGGGAAATCGGGCGGTCGGGCAACAATCCGGCATTCGCCGGCGCCCGGGAGTACGACCGCGGATCCGCACAAACTCAATACCGGCGGGCCTCCTGGCCGGTTTCCAGCCCACGCCCGACGCGGCACCCCACCAAACTGACGAAAAAGTCATGTTCACGTCAGGGTCTCAACGGGATGGGCACGCCATCATGGCGTACCGGACCGCGCTTCCGGTCCATCGCCTCCCCGCCCGCGTTCGATCCCTGCGGGCACCTCCGTCCCCCGGCGATGGGCTCCGTGACTGGGCGAGCAGACACGTCGCGCGGGCCGATTTGCCGCCCCGGACTTCGCGTCCGGGGCATTTTTGTCTGTGGTTTCCAAAGAAAATAAGCGTGGATTGTTTCTAAATCGGCAAAAGGTAATTTGAGCCAGACAGGATGTTTTTTCCGGTCACAGACGCTTACATTTAGCGCACCACTCATGGAAACCGCTACGGATTCGCCATCAGGTAGTGACATCCACTGCCACGGCCGAAACCGCACGAGCTTTAGGAAACGGCAAAATGAAGGCCTCCAAATCCCTGCCTGTGCTCGATCCCGCCGACGTCCACGTCGAAATCCTCGAACGTTCCGATACGCTGCTCGTCGTCCGCTGGGTCGAACCCGGCCGCTGTCACTACGGTGAACAGCGCTGGCGCCGCCGCTTCGCGCAACGCACCGGCACCTGCGCGCTGTCGCGCCAGGTCATCCAGCGCGGCGACGAAGTCTTCCGCCCGGCCGAACGCCCGGCCCCCGCGAACGCGGCCGCGATGATCTCCGCCGCTGAAGTGCTCGCGCTGGCCGGCGGCAGGTAAATCCTGCCGGCCGCGCGTCACGGCACGCGGCGCCATACGATGCGCCGGCCCTAGAAGCACCGGTCTAATTCCCCCGCTTGTCTGCCACGCCCGCACGCACTATCGTTACACCACACAATGTAACGATTACGTGCCGCGGCCGCCCGGTCGCGCCGATGGAGGCAGACATGCATGCATGGAGCGCGCGCCACGTCCCGGCGCAGGGCGGCAAGGTCGCGGTCGTGACCGGCGCCAACAGCGGGCTCGGCTGGCAGCTCGCGGAAACGCTGGCCGCGAAAGGCGCGACGGTCGTGATGGGCTGCCGCGACGCTGCCCGCGCCACGCAGGCGGCCGACGCGATCCGCCGGCTCCATCCCGACGCCCGCGTCGAAGTCGACGCGCTCGACCTCGCCGATCTCGCGTCGATCGCCCGCTTCGCGGCCGATGTGGCCGAACGCCATGGCCGCGTCGATATCCTCTGCAACAACGCCGGCGTGATGTTCCTGCCGCTGCGCCATACGCGCGACGGCTTCGAGATGCAGTTCGGCACCAACCACCTCGGCCATTTCGCGCTGACCGGCCATCTGCTGCCCGCGCTGCGCGCCGCGCGCCGGGCGCGCGTCGTGACGATGTCGAGCGGCCTCAACCGCGGCGGCCGGATCCGCGTCGTCGCCAACCTCGGGCATGCTCATCAGCACTTGTGCAAATGTCTTTCGCTTCGGCCGGCCGAGCGCATCGGCCAGAATGGCCCGATGTTCGGCCTCGGCACTCCTGCCATTTGCCGCA
>NZ_JAAGPP010000052.1:0-233 GCF_017104975.1 Burkholderia sp. Ac-20344 | reverse complement strand
ACATACACATAAGTGTGTCGTAGGCCGACATGTTTGTCTAGCAAGACACATGTGTGATTATAATGGCGTGATAGTCAAAGATGATGAGATGTAAGTAGAGTTATGTGAATGCAAGCTGGACGACGTAACGAGAGCAACGGGCCGAAATGGTGGCAGCGCGAAAGACGGTGCGGATGTAATAGCATGTATGCGTACAGAGACGATGAAGATGATTGTGTCTTTTTTTTTTTTTA